>NZ_JAQOWX010000183.1:4067-6747 GCF_028462495.1 Paucibacter sp. XJ19-41 | reverse complement strand
GCGCGCGCGCTGCGGCCACCCGGTCGCTGCCCACGGCCACCGGCGCGCCGCTGCGCAGATGGATCAGCAGCGGCTCGTCGCCGACCTCGGCAGCGGTGCTGGCGCGATCCACCAGCCGCAGCTCGTCGTTGTCGCGCCCATAGCCGCGCGAGATCACGCCGGCCGCAATGCCCTGGGCCTGCAGCAGCCGCAGCAAGGCCAGCGTCGTGGGGGTCTTGCCGGCTCCGCCGACGATCCAGTTGCCGACCACGATGACCGGCACCGGCAAGGCCTCGGCACGCCGCAGGCCGAGCCGGTAGAGCAGGGCGCGGATCTCGATCAGCAGCCCGTAGATCCAGCCCAGCGGACGCAAGGCCTGGGCCAGCGGCCCGCCTTCTTGCCAGGCCCGCTGCAGGCGCTCGGCGAAGCTCATCGGGCTACTTCGCGGCGTCGCCCTGGGCGGCAAAGGTCAGGCGGTTGAGTCCGGCGCGGCGGGCCGCGTCCATCACGTTGACCACGGCCTGGTGGGCCGCATTGGCATCGGCCGAGATGATGATCATGGTCTCGGGCTGGCCGGCGCTGGCCTGTTGCAGCGCGGCCGCCAGCAGCTCGGGCGTGCGGCCCTCGACGGCCTGGCGGTTGACTGCATAGCGGCCGTCGGCCGAAATGGCGACGATGATCTCGCGCGGCCGCTCCTGCAGTTTGTCGGCATTGGCCGTCGGCAGCGTGACCTGCAGCTCGGTGAAGCGGGAATAGGTGGTCGACAGCATCAGAAAGATCAGGATCACCAGCAGCACATCGATGAAGGCGATCAGATTGATCTCGGGCTCGTCGGCCTTGCGCTGGCGGAACTTCATGGGCCGCTGCGCACCACCGGCTGTGCCGGGGCGGCTTGGGTGAAGCGCGTCAGATGGTTCATGAAGCGCTCGCTGGCCTGCTCCAGCTCCAGCACATAGCCCTCGACCAGGCCACGGAAGTAGCGATAGCACATCAGCGAGGGGATCGCGATGATCAGGCCGAAGGCGGTGTTGTAGAGCGCGATTGAGATGCCGTGGGCCAGCTGTGCGGGGTTGGCGCCGCTGGGGCTCTGGCTGCCGAAGATCTCTATCATGCCGACCACCGTGCCCAGCAGGCCCAGCAGCGGCGCGGCCGTCGCGATCGTGCCCAGCGTGTTCAGATAGCGCTCGAGCTTGTGGATGGCGGATCGGCCGGCCAGCTCGAAGGTCTGGCGCAGCCTGGCGTCGGGGATGCGCGGATCGGCGATCACCGCGCGCAGCCCGCTGGCCAGCAACTGGCCCAGCACCGAGTTCTCGGCCAGCTTGTTGACGATCTCGGCGCTGGGCAGGTGCTGGTTGGTCACGCTGAGCACCTCATCGAGCAGGGTGGGCGGCGCGATGCGCGCGCTGCGCAGGCTGGTCAGCCGCTCGATGACCAGGGTCAGTGCCACGACGGAGCACAGGAGCAGGGGCCAGATCGGCCAGCCGGCGGCTTGTATGATCGAAAACAAAGGCGCTCCCTCTTGAGAAGACAGGGCCGACCGTCAACCGGCCCGCCGCGATGCGCGCGATTAGGGCCCGAAGGCGGGCCGGCTTCGGCAGTCTCGGCGTCAGGTCTTGCCCGCAGATCCAAACAGTCCACTTTCGCTGTGGATAACTTTGTGGGCAAGCCGGCCCGGTGGCCCGCCGAGGCCCGAAAAATCAAGGGCTTGGATAAATTGCTCAATTTTTAGGCATGAAAAAACACTTGAAAAACAAGCGTTTATGCGCGTGTGTCAAATCTGTGACGCGCCGGATAGTCCGCCAGGCCCCATCCGGCGCGGCTGTGGAGTTCTACCCCCGCGCCAGCCTTGGGTTTGCGCATGATTGATGCCCTGCAAGCCGCACCACGCCGCATGGTCTGGGGGGTCGCGGCCCTGCTGCATGCGGTCTCCGATGCCTTGCAGACCCGCTTTGCGGTCTGTGTCGTGCAGGGCGAGATCTCGGGCTTCACGCGGGCGGCCAGCGGGCACTGCTATTTCAGCCTGAAGGACGCCGAGGGGCAGAGCGCGCTGCTGCGCTGTGCGATGTTCCGCCGTGCCACCGCGCTGCTGGACTTCGCGCCCGGTGACGGCCAGCTGGTCGAGCTGCGCGGCCGGCTGACCCTGTATGAGCCGCGCGGCGAGCTGCAGTTTGTCGTCGAGAGCATGCGCCGCGCCGGCGCCGGTGCGCTGTACGAGCAGTTCCTGCGCCTGAAGGCCCAGCTGGAGGCGCTGGGCTTTTTCGCGGCCGACCGCAAGCGCGCGCTGCCGGCCTTCCCGCGCCGCATCGGCGTGATCACCTCGACCGCCGGCGCCGCCCTGCACGATGTGCTGACGGCGCTGCGCCGCCGTGCGCCGCAGGTCGAGGTCATCGTCTATCCGAGCCCGGTGCAGGGCGCCGAGGCGCCGCCGGCCCTGGTGCAGGCCGTGCTGACGGCCAATGCGCGCGCCGAGGTCGATGTGCTGCTGCTGTGCCGTGGCGGCGGCTCGCTGGAAGACCTGTGGGCCTTCAATGACGAGCGGGTGGTGCGGGCGGTGGCCGAGTCGGGCCTGCCGGTGGTCTGCGGCGTCGGCCACGAGACCGATGTGACCCTGTGCGATCTGGCCGCCGACCTGCGCGCCCCCACCCCCACCGCTGCCGCCGAGCTGGCCGCACCGGCCCAGGCCGGCGAGCTCGCCCGGCTG
>NZ_JAQOWX010000183.1:0-3976 GCF_028462495.1 Paucibacter sp. XJ19-41 | reverse complement strand
CCAGCGCCTGGACGCCGCCGCCCAGCGCCTGGACCGCGCGGCGCTGCGCCTGGCGCGGCCGACCGAGGCCTTGCAGCAGCAGCATCGCCGCCTCGCCCTGCTGGCCCAGCGCTGGGGTCAGGCCTTGCCCCGGACCGTCGAGCGGCAGACCCAGTCGCTGGATCGCCTGCAGGAGCGTCGCGGCCGGGCGGCCGAGACCCTGCTGCAGCGCCATGCCGCGCGGCTGGACAGCCTGCAGGCACGGCTGCAGGCGCTGGACCCCAAGCGCGTGCTGTCGCGCGGCTACGCCTGGCTGGACGACGGCCAGGGGCGGGCGCTGAGCTCGGTGCAGCAGCTGAAGCCGCAGGCCCAGGTGCATGCGGTGCTGGCCGACGGCGAGGCGCAGCTGCAGGTACTCGCCACAAAGCCAAGGGCATAGCCAAGCTGCCTACAATGACGGCCGGACTGAAATCATCCACCCGAACGATAGCTTGAAGAGGAGTTGACATGGAACATACCTTGCCCGCCTTGCCCTATGCCAAGGACGCCCTGGCCCCGCACTACAGCGCCGAGACGCTGGAGTTCCACCATGGCAAGCATCACAACGCCTATGTGGTGAACCTGAACAATCTGCAAAAGGGCACCGAGTTCGAGACCAAGACCCTGGAAGAGATCATCAAGACCTCCAGCGGCGGCATTTACAACAACGCGGCCCAGATCTGGAACCACACCTTCTTCTGGAACTGCATGAAGCCCCAGGGCGGCGGCGCACCGAGCGGCGCCTTGGCCGACGCGATCAACGCCAAGTGGGGCAGCCTGGACGCCTTCAAGGAAGCCTTCACGAAGAGCGCGGTCGGCAACTTCGGTTCCGGCTGGACCTGGCTGGTCAAGAAGGCTGACGGCTCGCTGGACATCGTCAACACCGGCGCAGCCGGCACGCCGCTGACTACGGCCGACAAGGCACTGCTGACCGTCGACGTGTGGGAGCATGCCTACTACATCGACTACCGCAATCTGCGCCCCAAGTTCGTCGAGGCCTTCCTGAACCATCTGGTCAACTGGGAGTTCGCGCAGGCCAATTACGCCTGAGCGTCACTGCCTTTGCGCATGAGCCGGTCTTGTACCGGCTTTTTTCATGTCCGGGTCAGGTCTTGCCTGTAGGATGGGTTGTCATCGCGAGGGTCGCGGTGCCTCTACAGGGAGATGGCGATGGGACTGTTCAGCAAGATTCTCGACAAGCTCGGTTTCGGCTCGGCTGCAGCCGAGCCGGCCGCCCCGGCCCCCGCCGCGCCGGCAACAGCCCCGGCCGCGCCGCTCGCCCCGGTGGCGATCTCGGCGGTGGATGTGGTGGCCCAGCTCGAAGCGCTGGCCGCCAAGAACCCTGAAAAACTCAACTGGAAGCTCTCCATCGTCGACCTGATGAAGCTGCTGGGCTTGGACAGCAGCCTGGCCGCGCGCAAGGAGCTGGCCACCGAGCTGGCTTGCCCGGCCGACAAGATGGGCGACTCGGCCCAGATGAATATGTGGCTGCACAAGACCGTGCTGCAAAAGCTGGCCGACAACGGCGGCAACATTCCCAAAGAGCTGCTCTGACGGCCAGCCCGGCCCCGGGGCCGGGCTTGGGGCTCACTGCCAGGGCTTGCCCTTGAGCTGGGTGCCGGCCTTGATGCCGCGCTTGGCGAACCAGCCCTGGTTCATCTCCAGCGCATCGCGCACCGGCCTGGCCGAGCAGTGCGAAGCCTCGGACCTGGCCTGCATCTCGGCGATAGTGACGATGCTGCCGTCATCGGCGACGAAGGCGATGGAGAGCGGCAGCAAGGTGTTCTTCATCCAGAAGCACTGCACGCCGGCTTCCTCGAAGACAAAGAGCATGCCGGCATTGGTGGGCATGCTGGGCCGGTGCATCAGGCCGATGGCGCGCTGCTCCTGAGTCTGGGCCACCTCGGCCTGAATCAGGTGCATGCCCGCGGTCAGCGGGGTGACCGGCAATTGCTGAGGTTTGTCCTGCGCCTGGGCCAGGCCCAGGGCGAGAACCAGTAGGAGAGTTGCGCTTGTCTTGATATAAGTCATGTCGAGGAAGGCCAGTTCTTCCTAGATTATGGGCTGACAAGAGGCACACCCGCCGACCCATGAGCGCATCGACCCTGACCGAATCCCTGCCCGCCGGCTTTGCCCGGCCCGAGCTTGGCTTGACGGCCGGCGTGGAGGTGATCGATCAGCGCGAGGCCCAGGCCGCTTTCACCGAATGGGCCGGCGAGCACAGTGCCACGTCGCAACTGCGGTTGGCCGGCATGCATTGCGCCGCCTGTGCCGGCATCATCGAGCGCGCCTTGCTGGCCGAGCCCGGGGTGCTGGGCGCCGAGGTCCATGCGGCGGCCGAGCGGCTGCAGCTGCGCTGGAATCCGCAGCAGGTGCGGCTGAGCCAGCTGCTGCGCGCGGTGGCCCGGGCCGGCTACGAGGCCCAGCCCGATGTCGCCGCGCCGGCACGGCTGCTGCGCCAGCGCGAGCAGCGCCGCGCGCTGTGGCGCCTGTTCGTCGCCGGCTTTCTGATGATGCAGGTGATGATGCTGGCCTGGCCCATCTATGTGGCCGCGCCCGGTGAGATGAGTGCCGATCTGCAGCGCCTTTTGAACTGGGGCGCCTGGGTGCTGAGCCTGCCGGTGCTGCTGTTCTCGGCCGGCCCCTTCTTCCGCAGCGCCTGGCAGCAGCTGCGTCAGCGCCGCCTGGGCATGGATGTGCCGGTGAGTCTGGGCATTGCCGTGACCTTTGTGGCCAGCAGCGGCGCCACCTTCGATCCCAGCGGGCCGTTCGGCCACGAGGTCTATTTCGACTCGCTGACGATGTTCGTCTGCTTTTTGCTGGCCGGCCGCTGGCTGGAACTGCGCGCCCGCCACCGCGTCGCCGAGGAGCTGGAACGGGCCACGGCCGGCCTGCCGGACTGGGTCGAGCGCATCGAGCCCGATGGCAGCGGCCGCCGCGTGAGCCCGGCCCAGCTGCGCGTCGGCGATCTGCTGCGTGTCGCGGCCGGCCAGGCCTTTGCCGCCGACGGGCGCATCGAGCAGGGCCGCAGCGAGGCCGACGAGGCGCTGCTGAGCGGCGAGTCGCGGCCGGTGCCCAAGACGGTGGGCGACGAGGTCGTGGCCGGCAGCCTGAATCTGAGCGGCTCGCTGCTCGTGCGGGTCCTGCGCGTCGGTGCCGACACCCGCTTCGACGCCATCGTGCGCCTGATGCGCAAGGCCCTGACCCAGCGCCCGGCCGAGCTGCGCCTGGCCGATCGGGTGGCCGGCCCGTTTTTATGGACGGTGCTGGCGCTGGCGGCCGGCGCGGCCCTGGTCTGGAGCCAGATCGATCCGCAGCGCGCCGTCTGGGTGGCGGTCTCGGTGCTGATCGTCACCTGCCCTTGCGCGCTGTCGCTGGCCGCGCCCTCGGCCTGGCTGGCCGCTGCGGCCGCGCTGGCGCGGCGCGGCATGCTGCTGGCGCGGCTGGACATGCTGGAGCGGCTGGCCCTGGTCGACACCGTGGTGCTGGACAAGACCGGCACCCTGACCGAGGAGGGCATGGCCTTGCTGCGGAGCTGGCCGGTCGAGCCCGGCGCGCTGCTCGCCGAGGCCGCCGCGCTGGCACAGCACTCCCAGCATGTGTTCGCGCGTGCGCTGGTGGCTGCGGCCGCCGCAGCGCCGACTGGCTGGCACGACGTGCAGGAGTTGCCGGGGCGCGGCCTGCAGGCGCTGGACGCCGAGGGGAATATCTGGCGTCTGGGTGCGCCGGCCTGGGTGGCGGAGGGTCAGGTCTTGCCGAATGACTCAGCCCTGCCCGAGGCCCAGCTGTGCTTCGGCCGGCCCGGCGAGGCTGTGCTGCTGCTGCAGTTCGGCGAGGTCTTGCGCGCCGATGCCCGCGAGGCGGTCGCGCGACTGCACGAGCAGGGCCTGCAGACCTTGCTGCTGTCTGGCGATGCGCCCGAGCGCGCGGCGGCGATGGCGGCGCGGGCCGGCATCAC
>NZ_JAQOWX010000182.1:0-6830 GCF_028462495.1 Paucibacter sp. XJ19-41 | reverse complement strand
CCCTCGCTGACCGGCTACGAGGCCATGGGCGGCACCATTCTGGGCCAGCCCGAGGTCGTCTCTTGGGGCCCCAACCGGCTCGACGTCTTCGTCGTCGGCACTGATCGACAGCTCTATCACAAGTGGTGGAACGGCAGCGCCTGGGGACCCTCGCTGACCGGCTGGGAGGCCATGGGTGGCGTCTGCACCAGTGCGCCGCGCGCGGTCTGCTGGGGACCCAATCGCATCGATGTCTTCGTCAACGGCACCGATGGCGCGCTGTATCACAAGTGGTGGAACGGCAGCGCCTGGGGGCCCTCGCTGACCGGCTGGGAACGCATGGGCGGCATCTGCACCACGGTGCCCGAGGCCGTCTCCTGGGGTCCCAACCGGCTTGATGTCTTCGTCATCGGCACCGACAGCCAGCTCTATCACAAGGGGTGGACTGGCAGCGCCTGGGGGCCCTCGCTGACCGGCTACGAAGCCATGGGCGGCATCTGCACCTCGCCCCCGCGCGCCGTCGCCTGGGGCCCCAACCGGCTCGATGTCTTCGTCACCGGCACCAACAGCGCCCTGTTCCACAAGTGGTGGAATGGCAGCGCCTGGGGGCCCTCGCTGACCGGCTGGGAACGCATGGGCGGCATCTGCACCACGGTGCCCGAGGCCGTCTCCTGGGGTCCCAACCGGCTGGATGTCTTCGTCATCGGCACCGACAGCCCGCTCTATCACAAGTGGTGGAATGGCAGCTCCTGGGGGCCTTCTCTCACCGGCTACGAAGCACAGGGTGGCGTGATAACCGCATTCTGAAAGGCAGGACGAAATGGCGATGCGATCAATGGAGCAAGATGCCGCGCCCCCCGGTGGCGACTGGGCCCACTCCTTCGAAGAGGACCAGGGCGATCTGCGCGTCTACCGACCCGTCGCCAGCTTCGTCTTCCCGCCGGCCCGGCGGGGCCGCGCGCATCTGAGCTTCGATGCCGACGGTCAGATGACGCAACAGTTGCCCGGCCCCGATGACAGGCTGGAGCTCGTCAGCTGCAGCCCGCTGGGCATGAACCGCTTCCGCATGGCTGGCGGCGCCGGGCAGACGGCATGCACGCTGGAACTGGTCGAGGCCGCAGCCGACAAGTTGGTGCTGCGCCTGCTCCCGAGCGACTGAGCCCAAGGAGGCGGCCATGTCAAAGCACTACAGGGTGGTTGCGGCCACCGATGCCGCCGCATGTCCGGTCCAGGCATGCAACGGCCTCGCCTGGTGCCGGCTCGATGACCAGATCATTTACTGGCAGCTCGACGATGCCGATACGGATATGACCGATATTGCGCCTGGCGCGGGCGTGATGCATCCGACGTTGCAGGGTCAGCCCTACCTGGTGGTGCAGGTAGGCAATGCCTTTCTGGTCGAGCATCCGGACGCGCGGGTGCTGCTGAACAAGGGGCGCTACCTGATCGTTGATCTGGAGCCAGCCGAGTTGGCGGCGCTGCGGGCCGAGGACGAGGAAGCCTGTTTCGGCATGATACCGCTGCCCGCCGGACAGGTAGTGCTGAAACCGCTCGCGCTGGATCGCAGCGGTGCGCGTGTGCAGCAGCCGGCCATCGCGGCGCTGACCGCCCAGGTCTCGCAGGCACGCCTGCTGCAGACCGTAAACAGCCTGACGGCCTGGCGCAGCCGACACTCGGCCAGCGCCGAGTTTGTCCAGGCTGCGGAGTGGTGCCGCAGCCGACTGGCCAGCCTGGGCTTTGGCGCCGTGGCCATACCGGTAGCGCTGAGCAGCGGATCCAGCCTCAACATCGTGGCCGACAAGCGCGGCAGCGGCAGTCCCCCCCGTCGGCTGTGGCTGCTGACCGCGCATCTGGATTCGATCAACCATGCCGGTGGCGCCGGGGCCGCGGCGCCCGGCGCCGACGACAACGCCAGCGGTGTGGCGGGCGCTCTGGAGATCGCCCAGTTGCTGGCGCCGCAAGCCTTGAACGACGACTTTCGCGTCCTGCTGTTCGGCGGCGAGGAGCAGGGGCTGCGCGGCAGCCGGCAATACGTGGCCGCTCTGCCGGCCGCCGAGCGGGCGCGCATCGCCGGCGTGATCAATATGGACATGATTGCGCGCCAGAACACCGGCTCGCCCACCGTGATGCTGGAGGGCGCGCCGCTGTCCCAGGGCCTGATCGATGCGCTGGCCGCCGCCGCAGCCGACTACACCGGCCTGGCGGTACAGACCTCACTGACGCCTTTTGCCAGCGACCATGTGCCCTTTATCGATGCCGGCCTGCCTGCGGTGCTGACCATCGAGGGCGCCGACAGCAGCAACCACGACATCCACACCGCGGCCGACACCGCGGACAAGCTGCACGCCGGTCTGGCCCAGCAGATCGTGCAACTCAATCTGGCCGTGCTGGCACAGGGCCTGGGCCTGGCCGCCGGCGCCCCGCGCAGCAGCTCGGGCCCGGTGGTGACCTGGGGCGCGAACCGCCTCGATGTCTTCGTGATCGGCAGCAACCGCGCCCTCTTTCACTAGTGGTGGAACGGCAGCGCCTGGGGGCCCTCGCTGACCGGCTACGAGGCCATGGGCGGCCCCATTCTCGGCCAGCCCGAGGTCGTCTCCTGGGGCCCCAACCGGCTGGATGTCTTCGTGCTCGGCACCGACCGCCAGCTCTATCACCAGTGGTGGAACGGCAGCGCCTGGGGGCCCTCGCTGACCGGCTACGAGGCCATGGGCGGCACCATTCTGGGCCAGCCCGAGGTCGTCTCCTGGGGCCCCAACCGGCTCGATATCTTTGTGCTCGGCACCGATCGCCAGCTCTATCACAAGTGGTGGAACGGCAGCGCCTGGGGGCCCTCGCTGACCGGCTGGGAGGCCATGGGCGGAGTCTGCACCAGCGCGCCGCGCGCGGTCTGCTGGGGCCCCAAGCGCATCGATGTCTTCGTCAACGGCACCGATGGCGCGCTGTATCACAAGTGGTGGAACGCCAGTGCCTGGGGCCTCCGCTGACCCGATGCGAGCGCATCGGCGGCATCTTCACCACGGTGCCCGACGCCGTCTCCTGGGGTCCCAACCGGCTTGATGTCTTCGTCATCGGCACCGACAGCCAGCTCTATCACAAGTGGTGGAACGGCAGCGCCTGGGGACCCTCGCTGACCGGCTACGAAGCCATGGGCGGCATCTGCACCTCGCCTCCGCGCGCCGTAGCCTGGGGCCCCAACCGGCTCGATGTCTTCGTCACCGGCACCAACAGCGCCCTGTTCCACAAGTGGTGGAATGGCAGCTCCTGGGGGCCTTCTCTCACCGGCTACGAAGCACAGGGTGGCGTGATCACCGCATTCTGAAAGGCCGTCGCAAGGCGCGCGCCGGCGGCGCGCAGCATCGCGCTGTTCTTCATCACGATGGCGATCCGCGTCAAGAACGCCTAGCATCGCCACCCATGCGCCTCCTTGTCGTTGAAGATGATGCCCAGCTGGGCGATGCCCTGGCCAGCGGCCTGCGCCAGCTGGGCCATGCGGTCGACTGGTTCCGCGATGGCGCCAGCGCCGGCGCAGCGCTGGCCGGCGCACTCTATGACGCGATGGTGCTGGACCTGGGCCTGCCCGGCGGTGACGGCATGCAGTGGCTGGCGCGCTGGCGCGCCTCGGGGCTGGCGCTGCCGGTGCTGATACTGACGGCGCGCGACGCCGTCGAGCAACGCATTGCCGGGCTGGATGCCGGCGCCGATGACTATCTGGTCAAGCCGATCACGATAGACGAGCTGGCCGCGCGGCTGCGAGCGATGCTGCGGCGCTCCGCCGGCCGGGCCCAATCGGTCTGGCAGCACGGCGCGCTGGCCTATGACCCGGCCGCCAAGCAGGTGCACTGGCGCGGCCAGCCCGTCGAGCTGACCGGGCGCGAGATGGCGCTGCTAGAGGTCTTGATGGCCCATCCGCAGCGCGTGCTCAGCAAGGAACATCTGAAGGACAAGCTCTACGACTGGAGCGGCGGCGAGCCCGAGGGCAACGCGCTGGAGGTACATATCCACCATCTGCGCCGCAAGATCGACCCGGCCATCGTGCGCACCGTGCGTGGCGTCGGCTATGCGCTGGGCGCCGCAGAGGAATCCCAGTGAGCATCCAGCGGCGGCTGCTGCTCTATCTGCTGATGTGCGCGCCGCTGGTCTGGGGCGTGGCGCTCTTCATCTCGGTGGACCGGGCCCGGCATGAGGTCAACGAACTCTTCGACACCGAGATGATCCGGCTGGCCCGCCAGGTGCAGGCCACGCTGAGCTCGACCCAGCCGGCCGAGCGTGAGGGCGCTGCGCCAGCGCAGAGCAGCGCGGCCGATGCCGGCGAAGCCGATGTGCGCGATCTGGCCATCGCGGTCTGGGACGCCGGCGGCCAGCTGCTGCTGTCCGACCGTGAGGGCGTGCAGCTGCCGCGCCGTGCCGAGGCGGCCGGTTTTGTCGATCTGACGCTGGAGGCCGAGCCCTGGCGGGTCTACTACCTGCAATCAGCCGGCGGGCAATGGCTGGTGGCGGCCGGGCAGAAGGCCTATGAACGCGACGAACTGGTGTTCGACCTTACCGCCAGCCAGCTCGGGCCCTGGCTGCTGGTGCTGCCGGTGCTGCTGCTGGCGATGGCCTGGGCGGTGCGGCGGGCGCTGGCTCCGGTGCACCAGTTGACCGCCGAGCTGCAGGGCCGCGGCCCGAATGATCTGCAGCCGGTGCCGCAAAGCCATGCGCCGGCCGAGCTGAAGCCGCTGGTGGGGGCGATGAACGGCCTGTTCGAGCGCATCGATTCCATGCTGGCGCGCGAGCGCCGTTTCACCGCCGATGCCGCCCATGAGCTGCGCACGCCGCTGGCCGTGCTGCGCGCGCAATGGGATGTCGTGCGCCGCTCGGCCAGCGCCGAGGAGCGCGCCGCCGCCGAGGCCAAGCTGGGTGCCGGGCTGGAGCGCATGGACCGCCTGGTCACCCAGATGCTGGCGCTCTCGCGCCTGGAGGCCAGCGCCGGCCTGGGCCACAGCAGCGAGCTGCGCTGGCCGGTCATCGTCGAGCAGGTGATCAGCGACTGCCTGCCGCTGGCCGAGCGCCGCCGCATCGAGCTTGCCTGCGACTGGCCGGCGCCGGGCGAGCATGCGCTGCCGCTGCTGGGCGACGAGCAGCTGATGATGGTGCTGCTGCGCAATCTGCTGGACAACGCAGTGCGCTACGCGCCGCCGGGCACGACGGCCACGCTGCGCTTCGAGCCCGGGCGGCTCAGCGTCGAGAACGAGGGCGAGCCGCTGACGGCCGAGCAACTGGCGCGCCTGGGCGAACGCTTCCACCGCAGCGAGGGCCAGGCGGAGAGCGGCAGCGGCCTGGGCCTGTCCATCGCGCAGCGCATCGCCGCGCTGCACCGGCTGAAGCTGGCGTTCGGCGCCGGCGCCGACGGGCGCGGCTTCCGGGCCGTGCTGAGCCGGGCCTAGCCGGGCTCAGCCAGGCTTAGCGGGACTTGGTCTTTTCGAGCAGAGCCCGCGCCTCCTCGCGCCGACCGGTGTCGGCGATCTGGCGGCCGGGCCGGGCCGGCGCCTGCAGCGCGCGCTCCAGATAGGTCTGCGCCTCGGCCGGCTGCCTGGTCTCGATCAGGTATTCGGCATAGAAGAAATTGGGGTCTATGCCCTTGGGATTCAGCGCCAGCGCCTTTTGCAGCAGCTCGCGCGCCTTGGCCTTGTCGCCGAAAGCGATCGGCCAGCCCGGCACCTTGTAGTACAGCACGCCCAGGCTGTTGTAGGCCGAGCCGTCCAGCGCATTGCCGTCGATCTGTATCGCCGCTTCATACAGCGCCTTGGCCTGCTTGACCAGGCCCAGCGCGCCCAGGCCGCCCTTCTCACCGGCCCAGGAGCTGACGACGATGCCCTCCCAGACCAGCGGCTCGCTGCGGCCGGCAAAGCTCTCGCTGAGCTTGTGGGCCTTGGCGGCCAGGGCCTCGAAGCGCTTCTCGCGCTCGGCCGCCGGGGTCTGGTAGCGGATCACCTCCCAGTCGTGCTGGATCTCGGTGACGGCGTCGTCGACAGCGGCGGCCTGGGCCATCGGGGCGCCAGCCAAAGCAAGCAGCATGCTCAGGTGCAATGAAATCTTCATGGATGGGTCCTTGTCAGCAGGTGAGGGTCGCGGGGGCGCCGTCCGGGGACGGTTGTTGCAGCAGCGGCGGCAGGCTGCGGCGGTGTTTGGCGAAGGCGCCGTCCAGCAACGGGCCGGCCAGGCCGTTGAGCCGGACCGCCAGTGTTTCGGGAAAGCCGATGAAGCGCTCGGCGCCCTCGCTCTCCAGCAGGCGCAGCAGGGCCTGGGCAACCCGCTCGGGCGCATCCATCGCGGTGCCGGTGGCACGGTTATAGGCCTGCACGCCGGCGTTGTTGAACTCGGTGCGGGTGCTGCGCGGGCCCAGGTACTGCACCCGCACCCGGCTGTCGCCCAGCTCGCGGCGCAGCGCCTCGGCAAAGCCGCGCAGGCCGAACTTGCTGGCGCTGTAAGCACTGAAACCCGGCAGGCCCAGCCTGCCCAGTGCCGAGCCGATGCAGATGATTTGCGCGCGCGGCTGGCAGCGCAGATGCGGCAGCAGCGCCTGGCTCAGCAGCATCGGTGCGAGCAGATTGATGTCCAGCAGCTGGCGTATCGCAGTGGGCTCCAGGGTTTCGAGCCGGCCGAAGCTGGGCGCGCCGGCGCCATGCACCAGCACATTGCAGCCCCAGTCGGCCGCGATCTCGGCCAGCGGCCGCAGGCGCTCGGCCTGGGCCAGATCGGTGGCCACCCAGCGCAGCCGCGCCGGCTCGACGCCATGGCGCTGGCCCAGCTCATGGACCTGGGCGGCCAGCCTTGCCGGCGAGCGGCCCACCAGCAGCAGCGCGGCGCCG
>NZ_JAQOWX010000181.1:0-6901 GCF_028462495.1 Paucibacter sp. XJ19-41 | reverse complement strand
CCTGCCCGGCCGGCTGTGCGTGCATCGCGGCCAGCCCGAGGCGCTGGCCTGCGCCGGTGCGCGCTGGCAGGCCAGCCCCCCGGCCCGCATCCAGCTGGCCGAGCAGGACAGCGCCTGCCTGGCGATGGACAGCGCCGGCCAGCTGCTTGACAGCACGGTGGGCGAAGGGCTGTGCACCACCGAGCTCGCCTACCGCATAGCCCGACACAAGGAGGAGCCCGTCAATGGCTGGCTTGAATAAGAGAACGCAACGCGGCGCCAGCCTGGTCGAGGCCATGGTGGCGGTGCTGCTGCTGGGCGTGATCGGCCTGGGCCTGGTCTACGCGCTGAGCCGCACCCTGGTGGCCCACAAATACCACAAGGCCCAGAGCCTGGCGGTGCAAGGCATCAGGGCCGAGCTGNTGGGCGTGATCGGCCTGGGCCTGGTCTACGCGCTGAGCCGCACCCTGGTGGCCCACAAATACCACAAGGCCCAGAGCCTGGCGGTGCAAGGCATCAGGGCCGAGCTGCAAAGCGCCGGCCTGGCCGGCGGCTGCCCTGCCAGCGGCCAGGCCAAGCGCAGCAGCGATCTGCAGCTGGGGGCTCAGCTGAGCATCAGCGAGGTGCAGAAGACCTGCATCGTGACGCCGGTGACCGTCAGCATTGCCGGCAGCAGCAAAAGCGTCACGCTGGCCCAGGTGCTCTATGAACTCGACGCCGAAACCCTGCTGGGCCCCGGCACGCTGACGCTGAGGAACTGACGCGATGGCGGGGACGAAGAAGCACCAGGCCGGCACCAGCCTGATCGGCTTGATGGTTGGCATGGTGATCGCGCTGCTGGCGGTGGTCGGCGGCATGTCGCTGTACAAGACCTCGGTGCAGCAGCTGATGGGGGATGGCGGCCTGGTGAAGAGCAGCAGCCAGGACGGCCAGCTCGCCTCGGGCCTGCTGAGCGCGCAGATCGCCTTGCAGGCGGCCGGCTACGGCATCAAGGGGGCGGCCAGCGACAGCCATCTGATCCTCTTGCGCGAGGCGGCGCTCAGCGGCGCGCGCCTGAGCGGCCAGACCCAGGCGCTCAGCAGTGCGGCGGCGGCCGGCAATGCCCTGGTCTGGATCAGCAACCCGACGCTGTCGGCCGACCCGGCCCAGCAGGTCTGCCATGCGCTGCTGGCCGAGCCCGACAGCCGCGCCCTGTTGCTGCTGCGCGCCGAGGGCAGCTGCCATCCGCTGGCCACACGCTGGAGCCAGCTCGAATGGGCCCGCCGCAGCCTGGTGGCGGCCGAGCAGCTGCCCGAGCCGGTGGGCATCGCAGCGCGGCGCGCGGCCGGCTGCTGGCCTTACGGCGCGCTGCCCGAGGCGATGACCGGCATGGCGGCGCCAAGCGCGCCGGTCGAGGTCAGCCTCGCCTATGCGGGCAGCGTCAGCGGCGCCAGCAATCGTTACACCTCCTGCCTGGCCAACCTCATCCAATGACAAGCAAGACTCCTTATTCGCCACGGTCGCAGCGCGGCGTGGCCTCGGTGCTCTTCATGATGCTGCTGGGCCTGGGCCTGGCCGGCCTGGTGTTCGGCGCGGTCTATGCGGTCAGCGGCTCGCAGTCGCAGACCCGCACCGTCCATGCCCAGACCCAGGCGCAGCTGAAGGCCTGGGGCGGTGCCGAGGCGCTGCGCCAGTACCTCTACCAGCTCGGCGCGGCCAAGTCGGCCGAGCTGGAGGCCGACAGCGCGGTGGCGTTCACCGGCCTGGACGGCGTCAGCGCCGGCATCCGCGCGGTCAGCGCTGCCGACCCCGACTGCGAGGGCGCCACCAAGGTCGCGGCCCAGGTCACCGGCAGCAGCGGCGGCGCCAATGCCTTGCTGGCCCTGGTCTATTGCGCCAGCGGCAAGCCCGGTGGTGGCGGCAGCTCGGGCAGCGATGCGATCAATATCAAGGGCAATCTGGACCTGTCCGGCGATCTGCAGGTGCTGGGCGATGACAAGGCCCGGCTGATCGTCGACGGCAAGGTCAGCGGCGCCGGCAGCCTCAACGGCATCAACCACCTCTATGCGGCTGACAGCGTCACGCTGGGCGGCAGCACCAGCATCGCGACGGTGTTCTCCGAAGGCAGCATCACGCTCAGCGGCAGCGGCAGCTACAACAAGCTCAGCGCGATGAAGGACATCACGCTCAAGGGCGGCGTCTCGGCCGGCACGCTGATGGCGAATGGCGCGGTCAGCCTGAAGAGCAACCAGGTGGTGGCCGTGTCGGCGATCGGCGATGTGCAACTGGGCGGCGCCCGCGTCAGCATGCTCAAGACCCAGGGCAATGCCAGCGGCAACAATGCCAGGATCACGGCCGAGGCGCTGGTGCAAGGCAGCTATAGCGAGGAAAGCGACGGCGCGGTGGCCAGCGGCCAGTATGGCCAGAGCCTGACCACGCCGAAGGAGAACAAGCAGGTGTCGATGACCCGCGTGGCCGGCCTGCGGGTGGCGCTGACGGCGCTGACCCCGACCACGATCAGCTCGCCCCGCATCGACGCCTACGAGTACCGCGCCGCCTCGAACTACCAGTTCGAACGCGACGCCGACAACCGCACGGTGGTCACCGTCAGCCAGGTCAGCGGCATTCCCGACGGCCGCTATTTCCTGGCCGGCAGCGGCGCCAACCAGGACTGGCTGTGCAGCAGTGCCAGCTATGCCGCCGCCAGCTGCGTGGCCAAGATCTGTGCCGGCCACTCCAACTACAACAGCTGCCTGAGCTATGACACCGTCAGCCAGACCTGGACGCTGGCCGGCACCAGCATGGCGCCGGGCGTAGCCTGGTTCAAGGGCAATCTGGTCGCCGGCCAGGGCGACTACGCGAACAGCTTCATCGCCACCGGCGATATCAAGACCGCCGGCAACAACACCACCGAGGCGCTCAACTACGCCGGCTATGCCAAGGTCTGCAACAACAGCCTCTTTGCCGGCCTGGCACCGCGGGGCTATTGCAGCAGCGGCAGCGCCGAGCTGAAGCCGCAGCCGCTGGGCAATATCGCCTTCGCGGCCGGCGGCTATATCGGCGCCAGCTACAGCGGCGGCCGCATCGACCTGACCGCCGCCAACCATGTCTATGGCGATGTGCTGGCCGGCGACCTGCTGCTGACCGGCGGCAACACCACCGTGCACGGCCATGTGGTGGCCGCCCGCATGGGCAATCACGGCGGCAACAACGCCTTCGGTGCCAGCACCAAGATCGACCTGCGCAATCTGCCCAGCAGCTTCAAGCCCGGCGAGAACCCGCTCAACGTCGGCCAGCCGGCCAGCGCGAAGCTGCTGTGGTCGAGCTATCGATAGAAAGTCGTCCTCAGCGCCAGAACTTCCCATCCGGCCCGATGATGGCCAGGTCGGCGTAGTCCAGGCCGGTGTGGTCGGCGCTGCTGAAATGCAGGTCGAGGCCGCCCAGATCGTATTTGCCGAGCCCGTCGAGCGCGCGCACCAGGCTGGCGCGGCTGAGCTCCTTGCCGGCCTTGCGCAGGCCCGCCACCAGCACCTTGGCAGCGGCGAAGCCTTCCAGATTGGAGGGCGTGAGCTCGGCCAGGCCGGCCGCCTTGGCCAGCTCGTGGGCCTCGCGGATCATCGGTGTGTTCAGCGAGCGCTCGGACGGGAAGACCTGGCTGACGATGACTCCACGGCCGAGCTTGTCCAGCCGTTTGACGAAGCCTGCCGAGGCATTGTTGGACAGCGTCGCCACCTGCGCATTCGAGCCGGCGGCGCGCAGCGCCTGGATGCCCTCGACCACCGTGTCGCCCGAGCCGATGAAGAGCAAGGCCTGCACATCGGCCTTGGCCAGCTGCGCCATCAAGGGCGCCAGATCCGGCTTGACGCGCGGGAACACCAGATGCGCGACCGCCTGCAGCTTGGCCACCTGCAGGCCCTTGAGCGCACCGGTGGCGGCATCGGCACCAAAGCTGTCATCGACCTGGGCCAGCGCGATGCGGCTGACCCCCATGCCGACCAGATGCTGGATCGCGCGCTCGGCCTCGCGCTGGTAGGTCGCGCGCACGTTGAAGACGTAAGGATTGACCGGCTTGTGCAGCAGCATCGCGCCGGTCGATGGCGCGATCAGGGCCAGCTTGTGCTCGGCCAGCAGCGGCAGGATGGCCTGGCTGTGCGGCGTGCCGCGGTTCAGGAACAGCGCGAGCACGCCCTGCTCAATCAGCTTCTTGGCGTTCTCGGCCGCCAGCGGCGGCTCGAACTTGTCGTCCAGCGAGATCAGCTCGATGCTCTGGCCATTGATGCCGCCGGCGGCATTGACCGAGTTCAGATAGAGCTTGGCGCCATCGGTCGTCTCCTTGACCCCGGCCGCCACCGGCCCGCTGAAACCGGCGGTCTGGCCGATCTTGATCTGGGCCCAGGCCCCGGCCGTCAGTCCCAGACCGCAGCACAGGGCTATCGCAACAGAACGCAGGCGCATGGGTGTCTCCCTTTTGATTGGGGGCGATTGTGGCAAAGCCGCTCGACACCCAGCCGCGCAAAAGCGGGCTAAATGTGAGCAATTGGTCACGCCGGCCAGTGGCGGGCCAGCAGCGGCGCCAGGTCTGGCTCCGCCTCGATGCGCCGCAGCAGCGCATGGAAATCGGGCCGCTGCTTCGCCAGATGCGCGCGCGCGCCCGACCAGCGCGACACCACCACGGCCATGAAGTCCAGCGCGCCGGTGCGCTCGCCGTTCAGACAGGGGGCGGCCGGAAACTGATCGGCAAAGATCTCCCATTGGCGCTGCAGCTGGGCGCGCGCGCCGCGCTGGATGCGCTCGCGCATGTCGGCATCGGCCTCGGCACACACACGTTCGGGAAAGTCGATCACACCGATGCTCGCATAGCAGTTGGCGGCAATGAAGACCAGGCCGCGCAGCGCCTGGGCCCGTGCCGCCGGCTCGCTCGGCAGCAGCCCGGCTTCGGGATGGACCAGGCCCAGATGGATCAGGATGGCGGCGCTCTCGCTGAGCACGGCGCCGTCCGGCAGCAGCAGGGTCGGGATCTGCAGCAGGGGATTGTGGCGGCGCAGCTCGGCCTGCTCGGAGTCGGGTTCCCAGGACGAGGCGCGGCGCAGCTGCCAGGGCTGGCCGATGCGCTCCAGCGCCATTTCTATCATCGCCGAGCCTGAGCCCGGGCTGCCGAACAAGGTGTACATGGGAGTGCTCTGGCTGCGTACCGACGCGGCCGAGCTTACCCGATCAGAGCCAGGCGCCCAGCAGCAAGGCTCCGCCCGAGCTCAGCAGCAGGGCCGGCGCCAGCCACAGCGGCCGCCAGGTCGCCAGTGCCACCACGGCCAGCGCGGCCAGGGTCAGCTGGGCGCCCCATTCGGTCCAGGCGATGCCGGTGTCCGGGCGCGGCCAGACGGTCAGCCACGAAAATGCGAACGCCAGCAGCGCCAGCGCACGCAAGCCGCGGCGCCAGGCCGGGCTCGGCGCCTGGCCCAGCGCGTCCTGATGGTGGCGCTCCATCGCCAGGCACAGCGCGGCGAACGCGGCCAGGCAGCACAGCAAGGGATGCAGCAGGAACGATGGCGATGACATCAGGCGCCCTCCACCTGGCCGGCGGGGCCAGGTCTTGCCCGGCGGGCCGCAGCCGGCCGGCACTTCCAGGCCAGACAGCCCAGCAGCGCCGCGCCGCTCAGAAAGGCCAGATCGATGCCCAGCAGCATGCCGCCCGGCAGTGCGCCGGCCTGCAGCACATCGAGCAATGGCAGGCCGGCAAAAGCCAGCGCGCCCAGCCCGAACACCAGGCGCCAGCCGCCACCCGCCATCGCGATCAGCAGGCTGGCGCCCCAGACCGCGAAGAACGCCTTCAGCTCCGCATCGGGCCGCTGCGCCAGCCCCAGCGGCAGCAGCCGGTTGGCATAGCAGAAGCCCGCCATCGCCAGCGGCAGACCGGCAATGGCCGTGATATTCAGCAGCGCGACCAGGCGACGGCCGAAGCCCAGCCGGGCCGGCCCGCGGCGCTCGGCCTCGGCGCGGCGCTTGACGCACCACAGCACCAGGCCGGTCGCGATCATCGCGCTGCCCAGCAGACCGAAGCCGAACAGCAGCCAGCGCAGCGGCAGGCCGGCAAAGCGGGCGATATGCAAGCCGTAGAGCACGCCATAGGTCTTGGCGGCCGGCGCATCGGTGTCGGCCAGGTGCAGGCGTTCGCCGCTGCCGGCATCGAAGACCTGGCGCGGGCTGCGGTACTGCAGCCGGTCGCCCTCATGGCGATTGAACTCCACCAGGGTCTGGCCGCCCTCGCGCAGCAGCGAGACCGCCTCGATGCGGCCATCGGGCCACTCGGTCCGGGCCTGGCTCAGCAGCCGCTCCCAGGCGCCCTCCCCCAGCAGCGGCAGGGGCTCGGTCTCACCCGGTTTGGGCGTCAGGCCGCGATTGCGCGGCAGCGGGTCGCCAGCCAGCTCGCTGAAGTAGGCGCCGCTGTTCTTGCCATAGGCCGCCGCGATGCCCGAGGGCATATAGAGGCTGTGCAGTGTCATCAGCCCGCTGAAGGTGATCAGCAGATAAAAAGGCAGGGCCAGCACGCCGCTGACATTGTGGGCATCGAGCCAGGCCCGCTGGGCCGCTTTCGCGCCGGGCCGGAAGGTGAAGAAGTCCTTGAAGAAACGCCGGTGCGTGACGATGCCGCTGAGCAACGCAACGAACATCAAGAGCGTCGCCAGCCCGACCAGCCAGCGCCCTTCCAGGATCCAGCGGCTTTGCTGGGCCGAGCGCAGCTCGAAATGGAAACGGTAGAAAAACTCACCGGCGCCGAAGGTGGCGCGCGCCTCGACCGGCATGCCATTGGCTGGGTCCAGCCAGCGCTGCTCGAACCTGGCACGCTGCCCCGGCTTGGCGGGATCGGGCGCCTCGCGCCAGCTTAGCGCGGCCACCGGCCGGCGCTCGTCCGGCAGGCTCAGGCGCCAGCTCTGCGCGGCCGGCG
>NZ_JAQOWX010000180.1:0-7033 GCF_028462495.1 Paucibacter sp. XJ19-41 | reverse complement strand
CGGCGCGCGGCTTCCTCGCGCAGGGCGGCGCCGCAGCGCCCGGCGGGCTGGCGCGGGCGCAGCGGATCGGCGCGGCCTTCGTCGCACGACGGCTCTCGCCCGGCGGCGCGGCCGATATGCTGGCGAGCAGCTGCTGGCTGATGCGCCTGGGCGCGGCCTGAATGAGCCTGGCCCTGATCTTCAGCGGCCAGGGGCATCAGCATGCCGGCATGCTGCCCTGGCTGGCGCCCGACGCGCTGACCCAGGCACTGTGCGAGCGCCTGGGCGTCGCCGACTGGCGCGCGGCGCTGGCCGACACGGCCTGGGCACGCCGCAACCGCAACGCCCAGCAGCTGATCACCGCAACGGCGCTGGCCGCCTGGCGGCAGCTGGCTGACGAGTTGCCCGAGCCGCTGGGCATCGCCGGCTACAGCGTCGGCGAGCTGGCAGCCTTCGGCGCCGCCGGCGTGCTGACTCCCACCGATGCCCTCGCGCTGGCCGCCCAGCGGGCCGAGCTGATGGATGAGGCCAGCCGTGCCACACCCGGCGGGCTGATGGGCGTGAGCGGCCTCGCGCGCGACGCCCTTTTGTCGCTGCTGCGCGATACACCGCTGGCCATCGCGATCTCGAATGGCGCGGACCGCGTCGTGTTGGGCGGGCCGCAGCGCGCGCTCGATGACTTCGAGCCGCTGGCCGGTCGCCACGGCGCCCGCTGCACCCGGCTGGCGGTCGATGTGGCCTCGCACACCGCAGCGATGCAGCCGGCCGCCGACGGCTTCGCCGAGCGGCTCCGCCTCGTGCGCTTCGAGGCACCGCGCTGCCCGCTGTTCAGCAACACGGCACAGCGGATCTGGCGCGCCGATGCGGCGCGCGAGGCGCTGGCTAGGCAGATCGCCAGCACGGTGCATTGGGACGACTGCATGGACCAGCTGGCGATGCGCGCCCCGCGCTGCGTGCTGGAGATCGGCGGCGGCCAGGCGCTGGCCGGCCTGTGGAATCAGCGGTATCCGGACATCCCGGCCCGATCCGCCGACGAGTTCAGGACCCGGCAGGGCCTGAGCCGCTGGGTCGCGCAGTGCTGCAGCGCCTGAGCAGGGCACGCGCGCGTCTGCGGCTTGGCTCCCGACCTTTCCTGAAGCCGTAACGGTCCGTCGCCCGGCTTGATTGAAGCGGCCGGGCGCCCCCGATACCGTGCGATACCAAAGCGGCCCAGCCGCAGCCACAGGAGACAAACCATGAGCATCCACTGGATGTCGATTCTTCCGCTCGCGGCCATGTTCGTCATCGCCACCGTGCTGCCGATCAATATGGGGGTGCTGGCTTTTGTCGGCGCCTTTCTCGTCGGCACCTTGGTGGCGGGCATGAACGTCAAGGCCATCATCGCCGGCTTCCCCGCCGACCTCTTTCTGACGCTGGCCGGCATCACCTAACTGTTCGCGATCGCGCAGAACCACGGCACCATCGACTGGCTGGTCAGGATCGCGGTACGCGCGGTGCGCGGCCGGATCGCGGCGATTCCGTGGATCATGTTCTTCATCGCGGCGGTGCTGACCTCGGTCGGCGCCGTCAGCCCGGCCGCGGTGGCCATCATCGCGCCGATCGCGCTGGGCTTCGCTGCCAAGCACGGCATCAACCCGCTGATGATGGGCTTGATGGTGATCCACGGCGCGCAGGCGGGCGGCTTCTCGCCGATCAGCATCTACGGCGGCATCACCAACAAGATCGTCGCCCGCGCCGGCCTGCCGCTCAGCGAGCTGACGACGATGCTGGCCAGCTTCGGCGTCAACTTCGTCGTCGCGCTGGGCCTGTTCGTGATGCTGGGTGGCATGAAGCTGATGCGCCGCCACGCCGACGGGCCCGACAGCGAGCTGGCGCCGATTCCCCAGGTGGCGCGGGCCCAGGGCGGCCCGCAGGTCTTCGGCGGCGCCGAGGCCGAATCGTTCGGCGAAGGACGCCGGGTCGCGAACAGCCGCTCCTCGATGCTCGGCCAGGTCAACACCCAGACCTTCCAGAGCACCAATGTCCACCAGCTCATCACCGCGCTGGGGCTGTTGTCGCTGGCCGTGCTGACCCTGGTCTACAAGCTCGACATCGGTTTTGTGTCGATCAGCATCGGCCCGGCGCTGAGCCTGCTGCAGCCGCGGCTGCAGACGAGCGCGCTCGGCCAAGTGTCCTGGCCCGAGATCATGCTGATCGTCGGCGTCAGCACCTATATCGGCGTGATGGACAAGATGGGCACGATCTCCTACGTCGGCAACAGCGTGGCCCAGCTGACCTCGCCGCTGATGGCGGCCCTGCTGCTGTGCTTTGTCGGCGCGGTGATTTCGGCGTTCGCGTCATCGACTGCGGTGCTGGGCTCGCTGATACCGCTGGGCGTGCCCTTTTTGCAGGGCGACAACAGCGGCATGGCGATCGGCTTCATCGCCGCGATGGCGGTGTCGTCGACCATCGTCGATGTCAGCCCCTTCTCGACCAATGGGGCGCTGGTGCTGGCGAATGCCAAGGGCGTGGACCGGGAGCGCTTCTTCCGCACGCTGCTGCTCTATGGCGGCGCCGTCACGGTGCTGGCGCCGGTGCTGGTGTGGCTGCTCTTTGTGGTGCTCTGAGCAAGGGTTTGAGCGGGTCGCCCATCCGTGATCTTGTGACGCTTCCACCACAAAGCTCGAAGACCCCATCCCCCGAGTCGCGGGACTTTCTGAGACTATTTGTGCGTGGTCGGCATGAAAGTCGCTTGAAAGGGCTTAGTCTGACCACAGCTAACGGGCACAGGAGTACTTCATGCACATGCTTTACAACTCCCCCAGCTTCATCGTCGTGCAGTTCGACGTGCCGGTCGCGGCCGGCCTGCGCGCTGCCGATGAGATCGAGCCCGAGTTCCAGCTCAGCCGCGGCGGTTTCGAGATCGTCGACAAGTTCGCCCGCAAGGAGATTTTCATCGAGGGCGCGCTGGCCGAGCAGTTCCAGCAAGGGGTCGAGACCCTGATGGGGCAGGACCCGTCCGAAGAGGACCTCGATGACTTCATCGAGACCTATGCCAGCCTGGGCCACCAACCGGTGGTGATGCACTAATTGACTATTTCCTGCCAAGCGCCCGGCAATCGCCCGCCGGGCCTTGTTCTCGGCGCGGCTGTGCGCCAAGATGGGGCTCAACACGCCGACTGGCGTGGCTTGGTGAGGAGTACCCCATGGTCAAGCGTCTGTCGGACACGCGCGTAGTGCCCTCCCCCGGACTGGCCAAGGCCCCGGTGCTGGATCGCATGTGTTCGCAGTTCGTGCTGACGCTGACCGTCAAGCATGCGGGCCGCTTCAATCTGCGGCGCGACTTCAACGGCCTGCTGTCCTTCACCGGCCGCCATCTGGTCTGGCCGGTGCGCGTGCTGACCCGGCTGCGCGCCTATCTGGCCAAACGCTGCCAGGGCAATGAGCTGTGGACCGGCCACGAGGCGCTCAGCGATGAGATGTTTCTGGAGCACCACGGCGTCTGGAACGGCCCCTTCGCCGAAGCCACGCTGTTCTTCTACCTCGACGAATACATCAAGGACGCGCCCAAGGACATGCTGGCCCTGCTGGCCACCACCTGCGAGCTGCTGGACCGGCAGCTCAAGCAGGAGTCGACCCTGGTCGAGAAGAACATCGCCGCTTTAGGCAATCTGCTGCAGCTCAATCCGGCCGAGCGCGCCATCCTGCTCTACGGCACCCTGGCCCGCTACCAGCGCGAGCTGCGCGGCGCGCTGGTCGAGTTCAAGGGCAATACCGCGCAGGAGGCCGTCGCGGCGATTGCGGCGGTGGCCGATGTCAATGCCCAGGAAGTCGCCGAGGCCTTGCGCGCCGGCTCGCGGCTGGAGCGCATCGGCATGGTCGAGAACCTGATCTCGGAGCACAACATCACCGATCTGGCCGATCTGATGAAGGTCAGCGACCAGCTGCCGCCGGTGCTGATGCGCGAGTACCCGGCCCCGGGCGATCTGATGGCGGTGTTCACCCGCCCGGCCACCAAGAGCGAGCTGACGCCGAGCGACTTCCAGTTCGTCGCCGAGGATCTGGGCGTGCTGGGCACGCTGCTGCGCCAAGCGGTCGCGCGCCAGCAGGCCGGCGTCAATGTGCTGCTCTACGGCCCACCGGGCACCGGCAAGACCGAACTGGCCAAGGTCGCGGCCCAGGCAGCCGGCCTCGATCTGTACGAGGTCGAGTATGCCGACCGCGACGGCAACTCGCTGTCCGGCCGCGACCGTTACCGCTCGCTGCAGATCAGCCAGCAGTTCCTGAAGGCCAGCCAGAACGTGGCCCTGCTGTTCGACGAGGTCGAGGACGTGTTCCCGCCGCTGTCCACCGACACGGTGCAGCTGATGGCCCGGCTCGATGCCGCGCTCGATGCGCCGGCCTCGGGCTCGGTGTCGGGCAAGGCCTGGGTCAACCAGATCCTCGAGACCAATCCGGTGCCGGTGATCTGGGTGACCAACCGCATCGAGCAGATCGACCCGGCCTTCAGGCGCCGCTTCCAGTACCACCTCGAACTGAAGTCGCCGCCGCCCGGCGCCCGCCTGGGCCTGGTGCAGCGGGCGCTGTCCGATGTTGCGGTCAGCGCGGAGTTCNGGTGATCTGGGTGACCAACCGCATCGAGCAGATCGACCCGGCCTTCAGGCGCCGCTTCCAGTACCACCTCGAACTGAAGTCGCCGCCGCCCGGCGCCCGCCTGGGCCTGGTGCAGCGGGCGCTGTCCGATGTTGCGGTCAGCGCGGAGTTCGCGGCCCGGCTGGCCGAGCGGCGCGGCCTGACCCCGGCGCAGATCCGCACCGCGGTGCGCTTCGCGCAGCTGGCCGGCGCAGCGGACGAGGCCGAGGGCCTGATCGCGCGCCAGTTGCAGAACGCCGACAAGGCGCTGGGCCACCAGTCGCATGAGCGGGGTCCGCGCGAGGTCGTGACCCGCTATGCGCTGGACCTGCTGAATGTTGAATCGCGCTTCGAAATCCCGCGCATCGTCGAGGCCTTGCAGCGGCGCGGTCGCGGCAATCTGTGCTTTTACGGTCCGCCCGGCAGCGGCAAGACCGCCTTGGCCGAACACATCGCCCAGCGTTTAAGCCGGCCGCTGATGGTGCGCCTGGCCAGCGATCTGGCCAGCAAATTCGTCGGCGAGACCGAGCAGAACATGGCCCGCATGTTCGAGGCCGCGACGAATGAAGACGCGGTGCTGCTGCTCGACGAGGCCGACAGCTTTCTGCGCAGCCGGCGCATGGCCGAGCGCAATTACGAGGTCAGCGAGGTCAACGAGATGCTGGCCGGCATGGAGCGCTTTGCCGGCATCTTCATCTGCACCACCAATCTGTTCGAGGAGCTCGACGAGGCCGCGCTGCGCCGCTTCGCCTTCAAGATCCGCTTCAAGGCCCTGCGCGCCGAGCAGCGCGAGACCATGTTCGCGCATGAAGCGGGTTTGGCCGGCGTGGCCGAACTCGACGCCGAGCAGCGCGAGCGCCTGGCCGCGCTGGACCAGCTGACCCCGGGCGACTTCGCCGCCGTGCGCCAGCAGGTCGAAATCCTTGGTGAGGCCTTCACACCCGACGAGTTCCTGTCTCAGCTGGAGGCCGAGCACCGGGTCAAACCGGAGGTCAGGCAGCGGCGCGGGATCGGGTTTCGCTAGGGCCAGCGACTCGGCCTCATGACCAAGTCTCGGTATCCTTGCAAACCAGGTGAATGATGGACGCAGGGCTGGAAATCCAGAACGCCTGAAAGTCGGCGGCCAAGGGCTCTATCGCGTCGCATCGGACCACGCCCGCTGCGGCGAGCTGCGCTGACGCGGCCTCGATATCGTGGGTCAGGATTTCAAACCAGGTCTCCGCCTGACTGAGGGTCGCGACGCTATCGATCCACAGATGGTTGGCCCCGAATTTGAAGCCCTTCGCCGGCGCGTGCGAGGTCAGCTCCTCCAGGCCGATCACATCGCGATAGAACCCGATGGTCTGCTCATACAGATGCGCAGGCACCTTCATGGCAATGTTCTTGCCCGCAGTGAATGTCGGTTTTTGATTCATGGCTTGAGTTGCAGTAGATCAGAAGGACTGAGCAGCAAGCAGCGGCGGTCGCGGGCGATGGCAGGCCGCATGCGTGCAGCAGGATCAGGACCGAGCCGACTTCGGGCGGCGCACGGCGCGCACCTTGCCGCTCTCGCCGCCGCCGGCGTAGAAGAGCTCGGCCCCGTCGGATTCGAGCCCGCTGACGCCGGTGCCCGGCGGCATCTGCAGCCGCTCCAGCACCGTGCCGCTGGCCGGGTCGATGCGGCGGATCTCGCTCTCCTCGCCCTCCCAGACGCCGTGCCACAGCTCGCCGTCGACCCAGCTCACGCCGGTGACGAAGCGGTCGGACGCTATGGTGCGCAACAGCGCACCGGTCTCGGGGTTGATCTGATGGATCTTGCGGTCGCGGTACTGCCCCACCCACAGGCTGCCCTCGGCCCAGGCCAGACCCGAGTCGCTGCCCTGGCCGGGCGCCGGGATCGAGGCCAGCACCCGGCCGCTGGCGGGGTCGATCTTGTCGATGCGCGACTCGGCGATCTGATAGATGTGGGTGCCGTCGAAGGCGGTGCCAGCATCGCAGGGGCAATCCAGGCGGCGCACGGACTCACCGCTGGCGGGGTCGATGGCCAGCAGGGCCGCGCCGGTGGCGGCCCAGACGCGCTGGCCATCGTGGGTGACGCCGGCGATCTTGTCGGCACCGGCGAAGGGGCCGTATTCGCGCACGATCTCGGCGGCCTGCACGCGGGCTTCTTGGGTCTTGAGGGTCATGGGGCTCTCCTGATGGCGCTCGGAATCGGCGCCTGGCAGCCACTCTATGCAATCGGCAGCGCGGCAGGGAGTAACAAGATCGTCGTGAATCCCACCAGCGACGGAGCCAGCCAGCGCTGTGCCCGCGCCCGCCCGACGGCGCGCACCTGGCCCTGCGCCTGAAGCTCGGCCAGCGCCCGCTGCACCGTGCGCTGGCTGGCGTCCAGGGCCAGGGCCAGCGCCGAGGTCGACCAGGCCGCGCCATCGGCCAGCAGGGCCAGCAGCGCGGCCTGATCGCC
>NZ_JAQOWX010000018.1:0-65723 GCF_028462495.1 Paucibacter sp. XJ19-41 | reverse complement strand
CGCACCGGCGCCGGCACCTGCTCCCGCCCCGGCGCCCGCCCCGGCGCCCGCCCAGGCGCTGCGCGTGGGCGTCCTGCCCGATACCCAGGGTGGCGGCCAGAACGCGGCCGTCCATCCGATGCGAGCCTTGTTGGAGCTCTACAAGCAGCAGAAGGTCGATGTGGTGCTAGTGGTCGGTGATCTGGCCGAGTTCGGTTCGGCCGCCGAGTACAAGCAGTGGCGCGAGGTGGCTGAGGCCTACAAGGGCCAGATGACCTTTCTGCCGGTGATGGGCAACCATGACAACAAGGGCCTGGACCAGGACTGGCACGACCTGGTGGCCGACCTGATCCCGGCCGAGGCCGAGCATATGGACGGTGCGCGCAACAAAAACTACGCGCTGCTGCGCAACGGCGTGCTCTTCATCAATGTGTCCTATGGCTGGATGCCCTATGCCTACGACTTCGTCGAGCAGACCATCGTCAAGCACCGCGCCAAGGCCAAGCACATCGTGCTGCAGACCCACAATTCCTTTGTTGGCAACAAGTACGGCCTGCTGCGCGAGCGCATCGTCGAGGGCTACCGCTCGGAGGACAGCGATGTGGCGTTCAAGGGCGTTTACGACAAGTACCGCAAGCTGCTGGCGGAACATGATGTGGTCTACGTTTCGGGGCATGAGCATATGTACGCCCGCAGCCTGATCCGCGATCCGGCGCAGCGCCCCTTCATGCAGATCGTGTCCGGCAGCGCCTCCTACAAGGGCTACGAGAACCGGTTCGGCGAGCACGAGTTGGTGCAAAACACCTTGATGCTGAAGGCCCGCACCGAGGCGACCGGAATCCTGGACGTCAATGCCTCCATCCTCGACTTCAAGGACGATGTGCTGGACTTCAAGGCCTGGTACGCCGAGCACAGCGTGATGCGCAACGAGGACGGACCCAAGGAGCTGGCCCAGCCGAAGTGGCAGCTGTTCGACCGCTTCCGCCGCAGTGCCGCGAGCTGCGACAAGCTGGTGTTCCCGGCCAGCTTTCCGGCCGCCATCCAGCGCAACAACATCTATGACACCAGCTACCGGACCAGCAACTGTCCCTCGCCCCAGGGCCTGGCCGCGCGCGTGCTGGATGGCGAGAACCTCAGCTTCAACCGCCACGACACCCGCACCCGCAGCATGAGCGCCGAGCCCGGCAAGACCGAGGCGGCCAGCAACCGCGAGATGCTGTCGCTGATGCAGCGCCATATGTTCATCTCCCACGAGAGCTGGCGCCCCAATCTGAACAACAGCCAGCGGGCACGTCTGGTGAACATCGGCCAGGCCAATGAGGAAGTGGAGGTGCGTGCCACCACCATCGATCTGAAGAAGCAGCTGATCCTGGCCTGGGAGCCCAAGGTCGAGGGGCTTCAGTCCGAGGTGCTGAGCATCAGCGGCACGGCCGGTCAGGGCGGCACCTATATCGATGCTTATGGTCGAGTGAAGAACATCGCCACCGACACCGGCCTGCCTGGTTCGTTGGGCGATGGCAGCGAAGCCGGCAAGCAGCCGGTGCAGCTGCCGGCCTGGGCCAGCAAGCGCTGGGATCTGGACGCCGAAGGGCAGGGCGACCGCTACGTGCTGGAGTTCGGGCTGCCCAAGGACCTGAAGCCCGAGCAGCTCATGCTGGCGCGCCAGGATGCTGGCGGGCGCTGGCAGGCGCTGGCTCCCAGCAATTGCCTCAGCGCCAAGCCCTATGTGACGGCCTATCTGACGATGGCGCCGGCCGATGTGACCGGCTCATGCGCGTCCGCACCGGTGGTCGTCGGCTTTGATGCGGCCAAGAAGACCTTCTGGGCCCGCGTGTCCCAGGAGGGCCGCTTTGCTCTGATCGCCCGTCCCTGAGCGAAGCGGGCGCGGCGCACAAGCCCTGACTTCTGCCAGGCCTCGGACCTGGCCCCATACTGGCCGGCCAAGGAGTTCTTTCAGATGCTTGCTCAGAAGTCAGCCGCCCGGCGTTGTGCCCTCTTTCTGGCCGCTGCGTTGTGCGCGGCTGCCCCGGGCCTGGCGCAGGCCCAGGCCGTGCCATCAAGCGCGGCCGAGGCGCCGGCGATCCCGGGCCAGGACCTGGACTGGCAGGACACCCAGCGCCAGCGGGCCGTTCCGGTGCGGCTGTACTGGCCGGCGCAGGCCCAGACGGACGGCGCGCCGGTGCCGCTGATCGTGTTCTCGCACGGCATCGGCGGCTCGCGGCGCGGCTACAGCTATCTGGGCCAGTACTGGGCGAGCCAGGGCTATGCCAGCCTGCATGTCCAGCATGTCGGCAGCGACCGCCAGCTCTGGATGGGCAATCCACTGGGCCTGGTGGGCCGGCTGCAGGACGCGGCCCAGGAGCGCGAGGCGATCCACCGGGCTCGCGATGTCAGCTTCGCGCTGGACCGGCTGCTGCAGGGCGAGTGGGGCGCGCGCATCGATGCGCGGCGCATCGTCGCGGCCGGCCACTCCTACGGCGCCAACACCAGCCTCTTGCTGGCCGGCGCTCGCGTCGAGCGCCAGGGCGCGGTGATGGATCTGCGCGACGAGCGCTTCAAGGCGGCGCTGATCATCTCGGCCCCGCCCTTCTACGGCGAATCCGATCCGTCGGCCATCCTGGCTTCGGTCAACATCCCGACCCTGCACATCACCGCGACCGAGGACGTGATACGCATCCCCGGCTACTACTCCGACGCGCAGGACCGGCTGCGGGTGTTCGACGCCACCGGCAGCGCGACCAAGTCGCTGGTGGTGTTCGAGGGTGGCTCGCACAGCGTCTTCACCGACCGCGACGGCACCGGCGGCCTGACGCTGAATCCCAAGCTTAAGACCGCCACCCGCGAGCTGACCCTGGCCTTTCTGAGCCAGGTCTTCGACGGGCAGGGCGAGAGCCTGCTGAGCTGGGGCGAGCGCCACGGCGGCCTGCTGGCGCGCTGGGTGCGCCCTGGGGCTAGTAGTACGTCAGTGTCACGCTGAGGGTGTCGGTGTAGGCGCCGGGCGCCGCGCCGAGCTGGCGGCCCGGCAGCCGGCCGTAGACCCAGTGCGTCTGCTGCGGCGCCAGCCCGAGGATGTCCAGCGTGATCGAGCCCGGCATCAGCAGCGTGGCGGCCGTGCCATCGCCCCAGACCGTGCTGCGGGCCGCATCCGTATAGAGGTTGTAACTCAGCTGGTGGGCGCCCAGGCTCATGCGCCGATTGGCAAAGCTGCCGCCGCCGCCGGCGCTGATCGCGAGGTTGTAGGGAATCAAGAGCCCGGCCACACCGCCGCAGCCGACCTTGATGCTGGCGCTGCTGTCGGTATGGCCATGGGCCAGCGGGTTGTAGCTGCCGAACAGCAGCGGCGTGGTGCTGACGGTGCAGCTGCACAGCACCGGCAGGCACAGGGCCTGGGCCGAGCCGGCGCCGCATGCGGCAGCCAGCAGCAGGACAAGCAGACGCAGCAATCTCATGGGGTGGCCTTGCATTCAAGAGTGCCCAGCTCGGGCCATTCGATCAGCTCGCGGGGCAGCGTCAGTATCAGGCTGCAGCTGCCGTCGGGCCAGCGCGCGTCGACGCGGCTGCGCTCGGCCAGGCCGCTGACAAAGGCGCGGCCCTCCAGCCCGACCGGGAAGCTGCGTGAGCCGCCCTCGACGCGCAGCTCGCTGCCTGGCGGCAGCGGCCGGCCCTGCGGGTCGATCACGCGAAAGCTTGCCGCCCGGCTGCGCTGCACCGGGAAGCTGATCAGCGCGGCGCTGCGCGCGGCCGGCGTCAGCCGCACTTCTACCGCGTCGAGCTGGGCATCGAAGGGCAGGTCGGCGGCATCGATGCCGACCCGGTTGCTCTGGTAGCCGCGCAGGCTGCCGATGAAGGCGCGGCCGCTGGCATCGGTGCGGGCCACCGGCTGGTTGTCATGCAGCACGCCGACGCCGGCATAGTCGCCGACCTGCACGATGGCAAAGCCGCCGTCGATGCGGCGGCTGGCGAACAGCTCGCCATCCATCCAGGCCAGGCCGCCGCTGACGCCGGCGCGCAGCTCCCGGGCCCGGCCCAGCTTGGCCGCGCCGGCGCTGAAGTCGGCCTTGTCGGTCTGCCAAACAGCCTGGGCCAGGCTGCGGCGCTGGTCGCCGGTCTCGGTCAGCAGCTGGTAGCCGAGGCCGCGGCCGAAGGGCGGGTTCTGCTGGACCTGCAGCTGCAGGTTCTGGGTGTCCGGCCTGCCGTTCGGCCCTTCGCTGCGGCTGCGCAGCAGATTGACGCTGGCGCTGCCACGCTCGCCCAGCGCATGGCTCCAGGACAGCGACAGCGCCGTGCTGCCGCCCAGATCGCGCAGTGCCACCAGGCTCAGATAGCCCCAGCCACCGAGGTCGCGGCTGGCGCTCAGCGACAGCAGCCGTGGCCGGGCGGCCTCGCCGCTGCGCCCGCCCTGCTGCAGATAGCTCAGGCCCAGCGAGGTGCCGCCCCAGGCGCTGCCCAGCGCGGCGGCCACGCTCCAGCGGCTGTCCGCTGCGCCGCGGGTATCGCCGGCCTGCGTGAAGCCGGCGCTGGCCCGGCGCAGCTGCAGGCTGCCGCTCCAGTCGCGGCCCTGGCGGTCCAGGCCGGCGCCCAGCATCCAGCCCCGATCGGCCTGGCGCTGCCGGCTCAAGCCCAGCGACAGCGTGCCGGTCCCCAGCGCCGGCCACAGCCAGATGCCGGTCGCGCCCAGCGTCTGCTGAGCGCGCATCAGCTCGGCACGCAGCTCGCGGGTGAAGCGCTCGCTGATCCCCTTGCGCTCGGTCAGGCTGGCCAGCACCGCGCCATAGCGGTTGCTGGCCAGGCCATAGTCCTCGCGTAGCCGGCCCAGCTCGACGCTGAAGGCGCGCAGCCCCGGCTTCAGCAGGGCCGGGCTGACGTAGTAGGGCAGGACCACGACCTGCTCGCGCCCCAGCAGATCGCGCACCACACTGCGGATCTCGCCCTGGCCGGTGACGATGGGCAGCTCGCTGAGGTCGAAGGCGCCGGGCTGCAGCCGGCCCTGCAGGCGCTGGCTGTTGTTGACATAGACATCCAGCGTCGAGGGCAGGGCGGCCTCGCCCTTCAGGCTGGGCAGCGGGAAACTCAGGAAACCGGGCCGCAGCGAGAAGTCCGTGCCCCACTGCAGGCCGCCCAGGCGCAGCGCCCGGCCCCAGGCACCGGGCTGGCTGACCGTGTCGCCAAGGCGCAGCCGCGCCATGCGCTCGGGCTGGTCCAGGGTCCAGCGCGTCTCCAGCCGCAGCAGGCCGCCTTGCTGGCGGTACAGCAGCAGATGGTTCAGGTCGCCCCGCGCGGTCAGCGCGCCGAGCTCGGCCAGGCCATCCAGGCTGCTGCCGCCGCCCTGGCTGCGACGCTGCCAGTACAGATCGTAGTTGGCGAACAGGCCCAGCTGCTGCGGCAGGGTCAGGCGCGGCGCCGCGCTTTCCATGCTGAGCTGCTGGCGCCTGAAGGCCGAGGCCGAGGCCTCGATCACCAGGGTCTGGCTGGCCTCCTCGATATGCCAGCGGGTGTCCGGGCTGGTGTCGGGTCGGCCATCGAGCACCATATGCGGCTCGCCGTCGATCAGGCGCGGCGCCAGCGCCGGCAGCTTCAGATGCAGCGACTCCCAGAGCGGCTGCGGCAGCGCCAGGCCCTCGGCCACGCGCACCGCCCGCAGGGTCTGCGGCTGGGCCACGCCGTTGATGCGCAGGCCCAGCAGCAGGGTCTCGCCGGGGCGCGCGAGCTCGGCCAGGGCCTGAGCCAGCTCGGGGCTGGGCAAGAGGCCACCGGACTGGGCGCCCAGAGGCTCGGTCAGCCCCAGCAGCAGCGGCCACAGCAGGTGGCCGTGCCGGGACTCAGTCCTGCGCCTCATTCAGCGCCACCTGCTGCACGCCCTGCTCGCTGACGACTTCCAGCAGCCGATGCTTCTGCCCACCCTGCAGACGGAAGCTGCGCTGCTCGCCGGGGAAGATCACGCTGCCGCTGCCCTGCAGCGCCAGCGCCGCGCCGCCCTGCAGGCGCAGCTCGCCGATCTTCAGATGCACATTGCCGGTGTTGCTGACGCTGGCGACNCAGCGCCGCGCCGCCCTGCAGGCGCAGCTCGCCGATCTTCAGATGCACATTGCCGGTGTTGCTGACGCTGGCGACCATCTCGCCAGTGGCAGCGCGCCGCAGCTGCCACTGCTCCTGGCGCACGATCTTGCTCGGCGCCACATAGACCGGCACCCGCAGCGCCACCAGCACACGCACGCTGCCGCTGACATTGCCGATGTCCGACAGCCGCGGGCTCGGCACCTCGCGCAGCACCATGCGGTAGGTGGCCTCCTGCTGCAGCTCCTGGTTGCGGCGCAGGCCGACCCGCACGATCTGGGTCTGGCCCGGCTGTATCGTGAAGATCGGCGGGTTGACGATGATGTCGCTGGTCGGACCGTCGACATCCTGGCCCTGGACCCGGGTCCAGGCGATCGCATCGGCCTGCATGATGACCGCCTCGCTGCCGTTGTTCTGCACCTGCACGGTGGCGCGGTCATTGAGGCGGTCGAGCTTGACATTGACCGGCATCAGGCTGATGTCGGCGGCATGGGCCAGGCCACTCAGGGCCAGCAGGCAGGCGAGCAGGGCAGTGCGCATGGCGAGGCCTCAGTAAGTGACCGTCACCGTCACGGTGTCGGTGTAGCTGCCGGGCACCACATTGGCCAGCGAGGGCAGGCGGCCGTAGATGGTCAGGCTCTGGGTGCTGCCGGTGCCGGTGCCGCTGTGGGTGCTGCTGGCCGTGCCGTCGCCCCAGACGGTGGAGCGGCCGGCATCCAGATAGAGCTGGTAGCCCAGGCTGTTGGCACCGCTCTTCATCGCGCGGTTCGTGAAATTGGAAGCGCCGCCGGCATTGGCCCCGGCGTTCAGCGACACGGTATAGGGCGTGGTGTTGGTGCACACGACGCTCAGCGTCGAGCTGGCGTCCAGCGGTGTCGCGGTGGCCAGCGGGTCGATGCTGGCGCCGAAGTTCATCGCCGAGCCCGACACCGTGCAGGCGCTGACCACGGTGGCCTGCACCTGGAAGGTGTTGCCGGCGGTGGCGGCGCCGGCCGAACCCGCGCCCAGCAGGGCGGCGGCGAGAAGCAGTGATTTGAGCTTGGCGGAAGACATCATGGCGAACTCCGTAATTGCTGAAGGCGGGGATCAGTGGCAGAAGACCGTCGGGCGCTGCGGCAGCGCCGCGCCATAGGCATGGGCCTCGGCCAGGGTCAGCAGGGCGCGGGCCGAGACCGCGTCGCGCGGGAACAGGGCCATGCCCAGTTCGCTCTGCAGGGCCAGGGCCCCGCCGTCAATCTGGAAAGGCTGGGCCATCAGCGCGCCGATCTGCTGGGCGAAGCTCGCGGCATCGGCGGCCGAGTCGACCCGGGTCAGCAGCAGCGCGAACTGCTCGCTGGCATGGCGGGCCAGCACATCGGCCGGCGTGCAGGACAGGCTCAGCCGCTGTGCGGTCTCGCGCAGCACCGCCTCGACGGCGGCCTCGCCATGGGTCTGGCGCAGCGCGTCCAGGCCCTTGAGCACCAGCACGAAGGCGGCGATCTCGGTGTTCTCGGCGGCTGCCATCTTGATGGCCTGGTCGGCCCGCTCCAGCAGCGCGAGCTGGCTGTACAGGCCGGTCAGTGCATCGCGCAGCAGCAGGGCGGCCGGGGCGCTGGACTCGCCGTCGCGGCGGGCTTCCAGCTGCTCGCCGAGATCGTCGAACAGGGTCTCCAGGCCGCTGGCCTTGTCGTAGAAGCCGTCGGCGCCGGCGGCGGTGCAGGCCTGGCGATAGGCCTCGACGGCTTGCGAGGTCAGCACCATCACCTGGCCGCCAAAGCCCTTGGCGCGCAGCGCGGCCAGCACCTGCAGGCCCGAGCCCGAGGCCAGCGACAGGTCCAGCAGCACCATCTCGGGCTGCAGCCACTCGATCAGCGCGATCGCCTCGTCCTGGCGGCTGGCCTCGCCGACGATGCGCGCGCCGGCCATGCTGTCCAGCCGGCGTACCAGCAGGCGGCGGATGGACGGCGAATCTTCAACCAGAAAGATGTTCATGAAAGCCCCTGTTCGATGGCACTCATCTTCGGATGTCGCCCGGGCCTTGCGCAGAGGGGCTTGCCGCAAGCCGGGGTGCATGATTCGCGCAAGCCCGTGTCAGCCGATTGCCTACACGGTCAGGCCGTGTTGCAGGCAGTACTTGGTCAGCTCGGTGTTGTTACGCCAGCCGGCCTTCTCCAGGATGCGGGCGCGGTAAGTGCCGACGGTCTTGACCGACAAGCTCATCGTGTCGGCGATCTCGGCCGGGGTCTTGCCGGCGGCGATCAAGAGCATCACCCGGTGCTCCTGGGTCGAGAGCTGCTCGTGCGGCAGGCTGGCCGGTGCCCGGCCGTCGAGCAGGCCCAGCAGATGGTCGGCCATGGCTGCCGTCACGTAGCGGCCGCCCTGGAGCAGGCGGTGCAGGGCGTTGACCAGATCGTCGCCGGCGCGGTCCTTGGGCAGGTAGCCGGCCACACCCATCTGCAGGAGCCGCGAGGCATAGGCCGACTCGGCGTTCAGGCTCAGGATCAGCACCGGCACGGCCTTCAGCGCGCGCAGCACGCGGCTGGCGCCCTCGGTGCCGCTGGCGTCGGGCAGCGAGAGGTCGAGCACCACGGCATCGGGGCGCTGGGCCTGGCCCAGGCTCAGGGCCTGCGCCAGGCTGGCCGCCTCGTCGATCTGGGCCTGTGGCCACTCGGCCAGGATCAGCTGGCGCACGCCGACCCGCATGATGGGGTGGTCGTCGACGATCAGAAACCTCATGCCTGGGCCTCCGCCGGCAGCGGCAGGTGCACGGCCACCCGGGTGCCGCCGCCGGGCGCCGGGCCGAACTCGAAGCGCCCACCGGCCAGCGCCGCGCGTTCGCGCATATTGCGCAGGCCCGAGGCATCGGCGCGCACCGAGCCCGGGCCGTTGCCGTTGTCGCGGATCTCCAGCGTGTAGTGCCGGCCCGCCGCCCGGCCGGCGATATTCAGTCGGCCCGCCTGGGCGTGGCGCAGCACATTGGTGCCGGCCTCCTGCAGGATGCGGAACAGCTGGTTGCGCTGCTCGGGGCTCAGCAACTGCTCGTCGTCCACCTCGACCTCGACCGCCAGCTCGCCCTGGCGCGCCAGGCCCTTGGCGTAGTGCCCGATGGCAGCGGCCAGGCCGAGGTCGTCGAGCAGTGGCGGGCGCAGCGCGGCCGAGATCTGGCGCGCGGCGGCGATCGACTCGTCGGTCATCGCCAGCAGCTCGTCGATCAGCTCCTCCTTGGCCGGCGCCAGCTTGCGGCGCAGCGCCAGCACCAGCATCTTGCTGGCGGTGCCGAGCTGGCCGAGCTGGTCGTGCACCTCGCGCGCCAGGCGCGCGCGCTCGGCTTCGATGCTGCGGTCCAGTTCGACGGCAAAGCTCTGGATGCGCGACAGCGCCGCTTGCAGGTCGGCGGTGCGCGCCGCCACCGCGCTCTCCAGATGGGTGTTGGCCTCGCGCAAGGCGGTCTCGGCCCGGTCGCGCTGGCGGCGCTCCAGGACCAAGGCCAGCATCGCGCCGCCGATCAGCAGTACGCCCACCAGCGGAAGCACGGCCGACAGCAGCGCGGTGCGCTGCTGCACCGCCAGATTGCGGCGCTCGGCGTCCTCGATCATGCGGCTCTGGTGCCGCTCCAGCAGGGCCAGCTCGGCGCGGATGTCGTCCATCAGCCGTTTGCCGTTGACATAGGCCGACAGGTCTTTCAGCGCCGCCTCGCCGATCTGCCAGCGCCGCTCAACGTTCTTCTCGGCCTGCTCGATGCGCTGGCGGATGAAATCGTCCAGCCGCTCCAGCGTCGGCGCCGTCTCGGCGCTGGGTGGCAGCGCGGCGGTCAGCTGGGTGTAGGCCTGGGCGAGTTCCTGGCGGGCGCTCTCGTAGGGCGCCAGAAACGCCACCTGGCCGGTGATCAGGAAGCCGCGCTGGCCGCTTTCGAGGTCGATCAGCAAGCTGCCGAGCCGGCGCAGCTGCAGCTGGGTCTGCAAGGCCTGCACGCGCTGCGCATTACCCGCAACCAGCTCGCCGAGGCTGCGATGCTCGCCATAGGCGGTGGCCAGAAAGGCGACACAGCCGGTCAGCAACAGCCCCGCAGCAAGAGGGAACGATGTGAAACGCATGTCCGATCGAGTGGCATTCAACACTTCGGATACACGCGGACGCTGTGCTGGCGGTGATGACAGGGAGCTGCAGCGTCCACCCTACCCACGAATTGGTGCCGGTGGAGCCTCGTCCGGACCCCTGTTGCCGACGCCGTCAGCCGAGGCTATGGGCTGCGATTCAAAAAATCAAGATCAGAAGTCCGCCGGTGGTCGGGGCGCCACAGTGCCGGGTCTTGCCTGCCCCGTCCAGTCCGACAGGCTTGCAGCGCAACCGTAGCGCCTTGCCCGGCTGGCCGCGCTGGGTTCGTCAGCGCCCTAGATGCAAGACATTCCGCGACAGCGCGCGGAATTGACAAAGTAAATCTGGCCTTTGCTCAGCAGCAAATCGTTGATCGTTTGCAGACCTGTCCAAAAGTGCTTGCACTCCATTTTTCCTTACTTTAAAGTAAGGAGCACCAGGAGATCGCGCATGACCACTGCAACCATCACTTCCAAAGGCCAGATCACGATACCCGCTGACGTTCGGCATGCCCTTGCCGTTGATGCTGGGGACCGCGTGGAGTTCGTTCAGATCGAGCCCGGCCAGTACCTGTTCGTGGCTGCGAATCGTTCGGTGACGGAGCTGAAGGGCATGTTCGGCAAGCCATCCAAGGTCGTCTCCATTGAAGACATGAACTTGGCAATCGCTTCTCGCGGAGCATCGGCACGATGATTGGTCTGGATACCAACGTGCTGGTCCGCTACATCATGCAGGACGATGCCAAGCAGGCCGCCAAGGCGACGAAGCTGATTGAAAGCCTCACGGCTCAGGAGCAGGGTTTCATCACCCTGGTGTCGGTGGTGGAGTTGGTGTGGGTGCTGTCGTCGTCCTACGACTTGGCGCGGGGTCAGATCGTCCAAGCGCTCGACGTGATCCTTCGCTCGAAGCAGCTTGTCGTCGACCAGGCCGAGCATGTGGTGCGGGCCCTGCGAGCCTACGGCGCGGGAAGTGCTGACTTCGCAGACTGTCTGATCGAGCGCACGGCGGCGGCCGCCGGCTGCGCAAAGACGATGACCTTTGACGCTGCTGCAGCCAAGACGGCGGGCATGACGTTGGTTCAATAGCAGGGAAAGAGGACGATGCCGACGGAACCTAGATGTTGCGGTCTGAAACCGACGCCGGCTACTCGTTCCTGGAGGCCAAGGCGCTGGCGTGTTGGTGCACCCTCAGAAACTGGGTGAGAAGGCCGCAGGTGCGACCGGCGCCAGGGTGCCAGGTCTTGCTCAGTCCGGCAGGCTGCGGCTCTTGACCACCGCGTAGCGCGCCAGCGTGCGTTCGCGCGCCTCGTCATGGCGCACCAGCGGCGGTGCGTAGTCGGGCGCGGCCAGCGGGCCGGCCAGCCAGGGGGCATGGATCAGCTTGGCCGGCAGCGCGGCGAGCTGGGGCAGGTAGCGCTTGATGAACTTGCCCTCGGCGTCGAACTTCTCGCTTTGCGTGACGGGATTGAAGATGCGGAACCAGGGCTGGGCATCGCAGCCGCTGGAGGCGGCCCATTGCCAGCCGCCGTTATTGGCGGCGAGGTCGAAGTCCAGCAGCTGCTCGGCGAAGTAGCGCTCGCCCCAGCGCCAATCGATGCCGAGGTCCTTGATCAGGAAGCTGGCCGTCACCATGCGCAGGCGGTTGTGCATATAGCCGGTCTGATTGAGCTGCAGCATTGCCGCGTCGACCAGCGGATAGCCGGTCCGCCCCTCGCACCAGGCCCGGAACAGGGCTTCGGCCGCCGGACCCCGCTCCCACTGGATGGCGTCGTACTCGGGCCGGAAGGCGCCGCTCATCGCCTGCGGGTGGTGGTGCATCACCTGGTGATAGAAGTCGCGCCAGATCAGCTCGGACAGCCAGACCTCGGCGCCGCGCTCGCCGGCCTGCGCGCGTTGCCAGGCCTCGCGGGCCAGGCGCCGGGTCGAGACGGTGCCGAAGCGCAGATGCACGCTCAGATAGCTGGGTCCCTTGACGGCCGGGAAATCGCGGGACTGGTCGTAGCGATCAATGCGGTCCAGAAAATCGTCCAGCAAGGCCTCGGCACGGTCGGCACCGAGATGGGGCGCCAGCCCGGCCGGCTCGAAGCCGATCTCGGCAAGACCTGGCACGCCCTGGGCCAGCGGGCTGGCCGCCAAGGCATCGATGTAGCGCTCGACCGGGTAGGCGCGCAGGTAGAAGGGGGTGAGCTTCCTGAGCCAGGCGTTCTTGTAGGGCGTGAACACGCCATAGGGTTTGCCCAGGGTTGTCAGCAGCTCGCTGCGCTCGAAGACCACATGGTCCTTGAAGCTCTCGAAGCGGCAGCCGAAGCTGGCCAGGCGCTCGGCCACCAGGGTGTCGCGCGCCAAGGCCTGGGGCTCGTCGTCATGGTTGGCGAACACCGCCTGCACGCCCAGCTCGGCGGCCAGCTGCGGCAGCAGCTCGGCGGCGCGGCCATGGCGGACGATCAGCGCGCCGCCGCGGGCGCGCAGCGCCGCATCGAGCTGACTCAGGGCCTGCAGGATGAACTCGACGCGGCGGTCGGCCCGGGGCAGGGCGGCCAGGATCTCGGTATCAAGCACAAAGCAGCAGAACAGCCGGCGCGCCGAACGCAGGGCGTGGTAGAGGGCGGCCTGGTCGTCCAGGCGCAAATCGCGGCGGAACCAGAGCAGGGCCTTGTCGTGAAGCTTTTGCATAGAGGAAGTGTCGCCTACGAATAAAATGCACGGATGTCCAAGCACCAGATGGCCCTCTCCAATCAGTTCCTGATCGCCATGCCTGGCATGGCGGACGACACTTTCGCCGGCGCCGTGGTCTATCTGTGCGAGCACAACGACAAAGGCGCGCTGGGCCTGGTGATCAACAAGCCGATCGCGCTGACCCTGGGCAATCTGTTCGAGAAGGTCGAGCTGAGCCTGGACGACGACGATCTGGCCGCCCGTCCGGTGTTCTTCGGCGGCCCGGTGCAGACCGAGCGCGGCTTTGTGCTGCATGAGCCGCTGGACGCCGCCGGCGGCCACTACAACGCCACGCTGGCCGGGCCCGGTGGGCTGGAGATGACCACCAGCCGCGATGTGCTGGAGGCGCTGTCCTATGGGGCCGGCCCCAAGACGGTGCTGGTGACCCTGGGCTATAGCGGCTGGGCCGCCGGCCAGCTCGAGGAGGAGATCGGCCGCAACGGCTGGCTGACCGTCAGCGCCACGCCCGAGATCATCTTCGAAACCCCGGTCGAGCTGCGCTACGAGCGGGCGCTGGGCCTGCTGGGGATCGATCCGCGCATGCTCAGCACGGACGCCGGCCACGCATGAGCGGTACGCTGCAATCGTTATTGGCCTTCGACTACGGCATCAAGCGTCTGGGCGTGGCCACCGGCAGCCGCTTTTCCGGCAATGCCGAGCCGCTCAAGAGCATCCATCTTGAAGGCGATGCCCGCTTCGAGGCGATCGCCAGGCTGATCAAGGAATGGCAGCCCGAGGGCCTGGTGATCGGCGTGCCCTTCCATCCCGATGGCGCCGAGCACGAGATCACGCTGCGGGCGCGCCGCTTTGGCCGCCAGCTGAAGGGGCGCTTTCGCCTGCCGGTCTTCGAGGTCGACGAGCGCTACACCAGCGTCGAGGCCGAAAGCATGGGTGCGCGCGATATCGACTCGGCCGCTGCCGCCCTGATTCTTGAACAGTTCTTTCGTGAGCATCCATGAGCACACTTTTACTTGATGCCGAAGCCCTTTATGCCGACCTGCTGAAAGGCGTGCGGCGCCTGCTGCTGCCCGATGCCGCCCTGGTGGGCATCTGGTCCGGTGGGGCCTGGCTGGCCGAGCGGTTGCAGAAGGATCTGGGCCTGGCCGGCGAGCCCGGCGTGATCTCCAGCTCCTTGCACCGCGACGACTTCGGCTCCAAGGGCATGAGCGCCAGCGCCGACCACACCAAGCTGCCTTTTGATGTCAACGGCCGCCCGGTGCTGCTGATCGACGACGTGCTCTACACCGGCCGCACGACCCGGGCCGTCATCAACGAGCTGTTTGACTTCGGCCGCCCGTCCAGTGTCACGCTGGCGGTGCTGGTGGACCGGGGCGGGCGCGAGCTGCCGATCGAGCCGGCCTTCTCGGCCGCGCGCGTGACGCTGGCGGCCGAGCACAAGCTGCGGCTGGCGCGCGCCGACGATGGCCGCTTCAGTTTCGATGTGGAATGAGCGAGGGGATGACCAGATGCTGAGTAAACGAAATCCCCAACTGAACAAGCACGGCGAGCTGATCCATCTGCTGTCGATCGAGGGCCTGCCCCAGGCCGTGATCCACCAGATCCTGGACACCGCCGGCACCTTTTTGTCGGTCAACGACCGCGAGGTCAAGAAGGTGCCACTGCTGCGCGGCAAGTCGGTGTTCAATCTCTTTTTCGAGAACAGCACCCGCACCCGCACGACCTTCGAGATCGCGGCCAAGCGATTGTCGGCCGATGTCTTGAACCTGGACATCGCGCGCAGCTCGACGGCCAAGGGCGAGACCCTGCTCGACACGGTGGCCAATCTGTCCGCGATGCACGCCGATATGTTCGTCGTGCGGCACAGCGAGAGCGGCGCCCCCTATCTGATCGCCCAGCATTGCGCGCCCCATGTCCATGTGGTCAACGCTGGCGACGGCCGCCATGCGCACCCGACGCAGGGCCTGCTGGACATGTACACGATCCGGCATTTCAAGAAGGACTTCCGCAATCTGACCGTGGCCATCGTCGGCGATATCGTGCATTCGCGCGTGGCCCGCTCCGACATCCATGCGCTGAACATCCTGGGTGTGCCCGAGATCCGCGCGGTCGGCCCCAAGACCCTGGTGCCCGGCGATCTGCGCGAGATGGGCGTGCGGGTCTGCCACGACATGGCCGAGGGCATCCGCGACGCCGACGTCATCATCATGCTGCGCCTGCAGAACGAGCGCATGAGCGGCGCGATGCTGCCCAGCGCCGGCGAGTTCTTCAAGAACTTCGGCCTGACGCCGGAGAAGCTGGCGCTGGCCAAGCCCGATGCCATCGTGATGCATCCGGGGCCGATCAACCGCGGCGTCGAGATCGACTCGGCCGTGGCCGACGGCAAGCAGAGCGTGATCCTGCCGCAGGTGACCTTTGGTATCGCGGTGCGCATGGCGGTGATGTCCATCCTGGCTGGGAACGAAGCATGAAGATCCTCATAAAAAACGGTCGATTGATCGACCCGGCCTCGGGCCTGGACCGCATCGGCGATCTGGCGATCGCCTCCGGCCGCATCGTCGCACTGGGCGATGTCAGCGAGTTCGAGGCGCAGCGTGTCATCGACGCGAGCGGCCTGGTGGTGGCCCCCGGCCTGGTGGACCTGGCGGCGCGGCTGCGCGAGCCCGGCCATGAGCATGAGGGCATGCTGGAGAGCGAGCTCAATGCCGCCGCGGCCGGCGGCGTCACCAGCCTGGTCTGCCCGCCCGACACCGACCCGGCGCTGGACGAACCGGGCCTGGTCGAGATGCTGAAGTTCCGCGCCCGCAAGCTCAGCCTGTGCCGTCTCTTCCCGCTCGGCGCGCTGACCCGCGGCCTGGCGGGCGAGGCGCTGACCGAGATGGCCGAGCTGACCGAGGCCGGCTGCGTCGGCTTCTCGCAAGCCGACCATCCGATCCGCAACACGCAGATCCTGCTGCGCGCGCTGCAGTACGCGGCCACCTTCGACTACACGGTCTGGCTGCACCCGCTGGACCCCTGGCTGGCTGGCGGCGTCGCGGCCAGCGGCGCGGTCGCGACCCGGCTGGGCCTGTCCGGCGTGCCGGTGGCGGCCGAGACCGTGGCCTTGCACACCATCTTCGAGCTGGTGCGCGTCACCGGCGCGCGGGTCCATCTGTGCCGCCTCTCCAGCGCCGCCGGCGTCGAGCTGCTGCGCGCGGCCAAGCGCGAAGGGCTGAATGTGACGGCCGATGTGTCGATCAACTCGCTGCATCTGAGCGATGTGGACATCGGCTACTTCAACTCGGCGATGCGGGTCACGCCGCCGCTGCGCCAGGGCCGCGACCGCGACGCGTTGCGCGCCGGCCTGGCCGATGGCACGCTGGACGCGCTGGTGTCCGACCATATGCCGGTCGACGAGGACGAGAAGATGCTGCCTTTTGCCGAGGCCACACCCGGCGCCACCGGGCTGGAGCTGCTGCTGAGCCTGGCGCTGAAATGGGCCGAGGACCTGCAGCTGCCGCTGGCGCGGGCGCTGGCCGTGGTCAGCAACGAGCCGGTGCGGGTGCTGGGCAATGCGCTGGGTTCGCTGTCGGCGAGCGCCGGCCGCCTGGTCGAGGGCGGGGTGGCCGATGTTTGCGTCTTCGATGCGGGCGCGCGCTGGGCGGTCACGCCGGATCAGCTCTTGAGCCAGGGCAAGTACACGCCCTTCGCCGCCGACATCACCGGATTTGAGCTGCCGGGCCGGGTGCGCTATACCCTGGTGGCGGGCCATATCGCCCACGAAGCCAAGACCTCAGCGACCTGAGATGCGAGCCCCCATCGCCGTGTGGCGCTTGTTGCGCCTGAGCCTGCACATCCTGCATGGCCTGGCGCTGATCGCCTTGCGCTTTGACAGTCTGACCAAGCCGCAGCGCCAGCACCACATCCAGTGGTGGTCGCGCAAGACCTTGCGGCTGCTGGGGGTCGAACTGCAGCTGCGCGGCCAGGGCCGGCCGGGCGCCAAGCTGGTGGTGGCCAACCATGTGTCCTGGCTGGATATCGCGGCCATGCATGCGGTGCTGCCCGAGGCGCGCTTTGTCTCCAAGGCCGAGCTCAAGCACTGGCCCATCGTCGGCATGCTGGTGGTGGGCGTGAACACCCTGTTCATCGAGCGTTCCAGCAAGCGCGATGCCCTGCGCGTCGTGCACCAGACGGCCGAGGCGCTGCAGGTCGGCGACACCGTGGCGGTCTTCCCCGAGGGCACGACCGGCCCCGGCCCCGAGCCCTTGCCATTCCATGCCAATCTGCTGCAGGCGGCCATCGCCACCGAGATGCCGATCCAGCCGGTGGTGTTGCGCTGGCATGAGCCCGGTGAGCGCTTCAGCACGACGGCCCGCTTCGTCGGCGACATGACCCTGGTGCGCAGCCTGTGGAGCGTGGCCAGCGCGCAGGGCCTGGCCATCGAGATCCAGATCCTGAGCGCTCATGGCAGCGCGCATGCCGACCGGCGCGCGCTGGCCGAGCGCCTGCGCGGCGAGATCGCCGAAGCCCTGGCTTGATCTGACGGGCCCCCGGCTCGCACGCTGCTGGCCTACAGTCGGGGCATGACGCTTGCACCGCTGCAGATACGCCGGGTCGGCATCGACACCTGGCGCGAGAACGTGGCCTACCTGCACCGCGACTGCCCGGTGGTGCGGGCCGCGGGCTTTCAGGCCTTGTCCAAGGTCGAGGTCCATGCCAACGGACAAGTGATCCTGGCCGTGCTCAATGTGGTCGATGACGAACGCATCGTCAGCAATTGCGAGCTGGGCCTGAGCGAGGACGCCTTCAAGCGCCTGGGCGTGCTGGAAGGCCACAGCGCCAGCATTGCCCATGCCGAGCCGCCGGCCTCGATTGCCGCGCTGCATCGCAAGATCAATGGCGAGCGGCTGGGCCGGCAGGAGCTCGCCGCCATCATCCGCGATGTGGCCTCGGCCCGTTATTCCAAGATCGAGCTGGCGGCCTTCGTGGTGGCGACCAAGCAGTACGAGCTCGACCGCGAGGAGGTGCTGCATCTGACCGAGGCCATGATTGCCGTGGGCCGCACGCTCGACTGGCAGCACCAGGTCGGCGCCGGCCTGGTGGTGGACAAGCACTGCATAGGCGGCATTCCCGGCAATCGCACCTCGATGCTGGTCGTGCCCATCGTTGCGGCGCACGGCATGCTATGCCCCAAGACCAGCTCGCGCGCGATCACCTCACCGGCCGGCACGGCCGACACCATGGAGGTGCTTGCGACTGTGGAGCTGAGTTTCGAGCGCATGGTCGAGATCGTGCGCCAGACCCGGGCCTGCCTGGCCTGGGGCGGCACGGCCGATCTCTCCCCGGCCGACGACATCCTGATCTCGGTCGAGCGCCCGCTGTCCATCGATTCGCCGGGCCAGATGGTGGCCTCCATCCTCAGCAAGAAAGTCGCGGCCGGTGCCACGCATCTGGTGCTGGACATTCCCGTGGGGCCCAGCGCCAAGGTGCGTTCGGCCCCGGATGCCCAGCGTCTGAAGAAGCTGTTCGAGTATGTGGCCGGCCATCTGGGCCTGCAGCTCGATGTGCTGCTGTCTGATGGTCGCCAGCCCATCGGTGCCGGTATCGGCCCGGTGCTGGAGGCGCGCGACGTGATGGCCGTCCTACAGGGCGAGCCCGGCGCACCGCAGGATCTGCGTCAGAAGGCCTTGCGGCTGGCCGGGCGCATGATCGAGTTCGATCCCGATGTGCGCGGCGGCCAGGGTGAGCGGATCGCCCGGGACATCCTCGATTCAGGCCGCGCGCTGGCCCGCTTCAACGCCCTCATCGATGCCCAGGGTCGGCGTGCCGACAGGCCCGTCCTGGGCGCACTGACCCATGAGGTGCTGGCCAGTGCGCAGGGTGTCGTGATCGATTTCGACAATCTGCGCATCGCCCGTATCGCCCGCCTGGCCGGTGCGCCCCAGGCGGCCGGCGCCGGCCTGCTGCTGCTGAAGAAGCTGGGCGATCCGGTGCGCTGCGGCGAGCCGCTCTACCGCATCCATGCCGCGTTCGAGGCCGACCTGGCCTTTGCCCGTGCTCATGCCGACAAGGACCCCGGCTGCCGGGTCGGCGCCCCCGAACAACTGCCGCAGGACTTTGCCGGCGGCTCAATCTTCTCGCTGTGATGACCGATACCCTGCTGCTTGCCTTTGACGATGAACGCGCGCTGGCCGAGGAGCTGGCGCAGGCCCTGGGCATGTCGCTGGACTTTGTGACACGCCATCGTTTTCCGGACGGCGAGTTGCGCCTGGTCCTGCCCAAACCCTTGCCCGCGCGCGTGATCCTGCTGCGCGGCCTGCAGCAGCCCAACGAGAAACTGGTCGAGCTCCTGATCGCCGCGCCAGCCGCCCGCGAGCTGGGCGCGCAAGTGCTAACCCTGGTCAGCCCCTATCTGGCCTATATGCGCCAGGACATGGAGTTCACGCCCGGCGAGGCGGTCAGCCAGCGCCATATCGCGCGGCTGCTGGCCGCGCAGTTCGACCGTGTGCTGACGATAGACCCGCATCTGCACCGCATCGCCAGCCTCGACGAGGTGATGCCGGCGGGGACGGGTCTTGCCCTATCGGCCGCGCCGCTGCTGGGGCGCTGGATCGCCGAGCGGGTGCCTGGCGCGCTGCTGCTCGGCCCCGACGAGGAATCGGGCCAGTGGGTCAGCGAGGCGGCCCGCGCCGGCGGCCTCGATCATGCGGTGGGCCGCAAGGTCCGCCATGGCGACCATGCGGTCAGCCTGGCGCTGCCCCAGGTCGAGGTGCAGGGCCGCGCGGTGGTGCTGCTGGACGATATGGCCTCGACCGGCCGCACCCTGATCGGCGCGGCCCAGGGCCTGCTGGCGCGCGGCGCGGCCTCGGTCGATGTGGCGGTGACCCACGCGCTATTCAACGGCGACGCGCTGCCGGCGCTGCAAGCGGTGGGCGTGCGCCATGTGTGGAGCAGCAATAGCGTGCCGCATGCCAGCAATGCCGTCAGCGTGGTGCCGCTGCTGGCTGCGACGCTGCGGCCACTACTGACTCAGGCCTTGCCCTGATTCGCCACCGCCGCAGCGGCCTTGGCGGCCGCCTCGGCGTCGCCCAGGTAGTAGCTCTTGATCGGCTTCAGGTTCGCATCGAGCTCGTAGACCAGCGGGATGCCGTTGGGAATATTCACGCCAACGATCTCGTTGTCGCCGATATTGTCCAAATACTTCACGAGGGCGCGGATGCTGTTGCCATGGGCCGCAATGACCAGGCGTTTACCCGATAGGATCGCTGGCGCAACGCTTTCGTTCCAGAACGGCATCACGCGGGCCACCGTGTCTTTCAGGCATTCGGTCAGCGGCACATCGCCGTCCTTGAGCTTGGCGTAGCGGATATCGCTGCGCTCGCTGCGCGGATCGCTGGCTTCCAGCGCCGGCGGCGGCGTGTCGTAGCTGCGGCGCCAGATCAGCACCTGCTCGTCGCCATACTGCTTGGCCATATCGGCCTTGTTGAGGCCTTGCAGCGCGCCGTAGTGGCGCTCGGTGAGGCGCCACTCGTGCACCACCGGCAGCCAGGTGCGGTCCATCTGGTCCAGGCAGTGCCACAGCGTCCAGACGGCGCGCTTGAGCACCGAGGTGTAGGCGACATCGAAATCCAGCCCGGCCTGCTTGATCAGGCGGCCGGCCTGCTTGGCCTGTTCGACGCCCGTGGGGGTCAGGTCGACATCGGTCCAGCCGGTGAAGCGGTTTTCGAGATTCCAGGTGGATTCGCCATGGCGAATGAGCACGAGCTTGTACATGGACGTGGGTCTTGTTGGATGCAGCCCGTTTTTGGGCTGGCGCGATTCTAAATGCGAGCAAAAGCCGGGCTATTGCCGGCCAGTTGTGATTCAAGACCGGGCGGCGCTGGCCGAAAACCCGGTGATGTGCGGGGCGAACATCGCACGCTTGTGCTGTGTTCGCGCACCGAAAACCAGTTTGTCGTTGAAGGAGATGTTGTGATGATGTTGTCGACCGCTCGATCGAGCCTGTACCGTCTGCTGCCCCTGGTCGCCGCCCTGGCGAGCCTGGGCGCGCAGGCGCAGAGCTCCCAGTCCGCGTTCACGTTCTCGGGCTTTGCCACGCTGGGCGTGGTGGGCACGGACACGAACAAGGCCCACTATGTGCTGCCCGGCCAGGTCCGCGGCGGCGACAAGTCCTTCAGCGGCGAGGTCGACAGCAAGCTGGGCCTGCAGGCCACCGGCCGGCTCAACTCGGTGTTCTCCGGCACCGCCCAGCTGCTGACCAAGCAGAACGGCAAGGGCAGCTTCACGCCCGAGCTGGAGTGGGCTTTCGTCAAGGCCCAGCTGCTGCCGTCGCTGGCGCTGCGCGCCGGCCGCATGGGCGCGCCATTCTTCGCGGTCTCCGATTTCCGCGATGTCGGCTATGCCAATACCTGGCTGCGCCCGCCGCTGGATGTCTACGGCCAGGTGCCGGTCAGCCATTTCGATGGCGTTGACGGGCTGTATCAGACGAATATCGGCTCGGCCACCGTCAGCGCCCAGCTGTTCGCCGGCAGCTCTTCGGCGCATTTCGAGCGCACCAAGCTCAAGTTCAAGGACCTGATGGGCTTCAACACCACGGCCGAGCTGGACGGCGGCATCACGCTGCGCCTGGGCCATGCGGTGGGCAAGATCACGGTCGAAAGCGCCACGCTGGACCAGTTGGTGGCCGGCCTGCGCGGTGTGCCGCTGCCGACGGTCTCCAGCGTTGGTGACCAACTGTCGGCACGCTCCAAGGACGTCAGCTTCACCGGCGTCGGCCTGGCCTTCGACGAGGGCAACTGGCTTTTCAACAGCGAGTACACGCTGCGCCGCACCAAGACCTACATCCCCGACACCACCGGCTGGTACACGACCCTGGGCTACCGAGTCGGCAAGTTCACACCCTATCTGACCTTGTCGCGCCTGAAGGTGGACGACAACAATGTCGACAACACCATTCCGCTGGGCCTGTCGCCCCAGCTCAACGGCTTGAAGGCCCTGGTGGACGCTACGGTCGAAGGCCAGCGCACCGAGCAGAAGACGGTGGCCCTGGGCCTGCGCTGGGACGCGATGCGCAATGTCGCGGTGAAGACCCAGTTCGACCGCATCAGCCCCAAGGGCAGCGGCCTGTTCACCCGTGTCCAGCCCGGCTTCGGCAGCGGCCATGTCAATGTCTACAGCCTGGCTGTGGATGTGGTGTTCTGAGGCGGGGTGCAGTCATGATGAAAAACAAACTTCGTCTCTCCTTGACCGCCTTGGCCCTGAGCGCAGCCGGTCTGGCCCAGGCCCAGGTGGCCGTGATCGTCAACCCGAAGAACGCCACTGCCGCGATGACGGCCGACCAGGTGGCCGGCATCTTTCTCGGCAAGAGCAATACCTTGCCCGGCGGCGCCACCGCTGCGGCGCTGGACCAGCCCGAAAGCGCGGCCGTGCGCGAGCAGTTCTATACCAAGGTGACCGGCAAGCAGGCCGCCCAGGTCAAGGCCGCCTGGTCGCGCCTGGTGTTCTCGGGCAAGGCCACGCCGCCCAAGGAGCTGGCGAGCTCGGCCGAGATCAAGAAGTTCGTCGCCGCCAATGCCGATGCGATCGGCTATATCGAGAAGTCGGCGGTGGACGGCAGCGTCAAGGTCGTGCTGAGCGTTGACTGATTGCTTTGTTGAGGCCGCGGTGCCGAGCCGCTGGAGACAATAACTATGAATGTCCGAACCCGGATCTGGCTGCTGCCAGCGTTTGCCGCCCTGATCTTTGCCGTGGGCATTGCCGTGGTGTGGGCGTTTTCGGCCCGCACCTCGGCGGCCATCGCCGCGGTGGGGCAGACCGACTACCCCTATCTGGACGCCACCACCCAGTTCGCCTCCAATCTGGAGGCGCTGGGCGTGACGATACAGAGCGCGGTGGCCGAGGGCGAGAAAAAGCGCCTGGACGAGGCCAACGAACGCGCCGCAACGATGCGCAAGCTGCTCGATGCGATCGCCCGCATCGACGGCAAGGCCGAGATGGGCGCCAAGCTGAAGACCAGCTTCGAGGCCTATTTCGCGGCCTCGGTCGAGACGGCCGAGCTCTTCATGGGCATCAAGCAGGGCGACCAGGCCGGCGCCGTGCCCAAGATGCAGGCGGCCTTGAAGGCCGTCGAGACGGTCGTCGCGCAGGCGCGGGTGGAGGCCAACGAGGGCTTCGAGTCCGGCCTGGCGCGCGCCAATGACGGCGTGTCGGCCAGCCTGATGGCCATCCTGATCAGCGGCCTGGTGGTGGTGCTGGCGCTGGGGGTCGGATCCTGGCTGGTGATAGGCAGCGTGTGGCGCCAGCTCGGCGGCGAACCCGAGTACGCCCGCGATGTGATGCGCATGATGGCCGACGGCGATCTGTCGCAGACCATTGCGGTGGCTCCCGGCGCCGAGGCCAGCCTGCTGGCGGCAGTGCGGGCGATGTCGCAGGGCCTCTCGGCCATCGTCGCCAATGTGCGCAGCGGCACCGATTCGATGACGGTGGCCTCGCGCGAGATCGCGGTCGGCAACCATGATCTGTCGCTGCGCACCGAGAAGCAGGCCAGCTCGCTGGAGCAGACCTCCAGCAATATGCAGGACCTGACCGGCACGGTGCGCCAAAGCGCCGAAGCCGCCGCCCAGGCCAATCAGCTGGCCGGCTCGGCCGCGGCGGTGGCGCAAAAGGGCGGCGCGGTGGTGGGCCAGGTGGTCGCGACCATGGACGAGATCAATGCGAGCTCCAAGAAGATCGCCGACATCATCGGCGTGATCGACGGCATCGCCTTCCAGACCAATATCCTGGCGCTGAACGCGGCGGTCGAGGCGGCCCGGGCCGGCGAGCAGGGTCGCGGCTTCGCGGTCGTGGCCGGCGAGGTGCGCTCGCTGGCGCAGCGCAGCGCCGAGGCGGCGCGCGAGATCAAGGGCTTGATCGGCACCTCGGTCGACAAGGTCGAGACCGGTGCTCGCCTGGTGCAGGACGCCGGCAGCACGATGAGCGAGATCGTTGCCAGCGTGCAGCGGGTCTCCGACATCATCGGCGAGATCACCGCCGCTTCCAGTGAGCAGAGCGCCGGCATCGGCCAGGTCAACCAGTCGATCGCCCAGCTCGATCAGATGACCCAGCAGAACGCGGCCCTGGTCGAACAGGCCGCCGCGGCGGCCAGCAGCCTGGAGCAGCAGGCCCAGGCGCTGCAGACGGCGGTCTCGACCTTCAAGCTCGGCTGAGGCCTGTGGGGTGGCCGGGTTTTATAATCCGGCCCTTTTCTCCAATCGGACCTGCCCTTGAACTTCCTGCTCGACAACTGGTATTTGGTGCTGGCGGCGCTTGCGTCCGGCGGTTTGCTGCTGTGGCCGAGCCTGGCGCGCAGCGGCGCGGCCATCTCGACGGCCGAGGCCGTGCGCCTGATCAACCGTGAGAAAGCGGTGCTGATCGATGTCAGCGAGCCGGCCGAGTTCGCCGCATCGCATGTCAGCGGTGCCCGCAATATCCCGCTGTCTGCCCTGCAAGAGGGCCATAAGCAACTGCCCAGCAACAAGGCCCTGCCTGTGGTGGTGGTGTGCCAGACCGGCGCACGCGCTGCGCGCGCTGCTGGCATGCTGCGCAAGCTGGGCTACGAAAAGGCCCAGCCGCTGGCCGGCGGCGTCAATGCCTGGCGCGAGGCGAATTTGCCTGTCGAGAAGAGTGCCTGAGTCAATCCTATGCAAGCCGTGAAGATGTACACCACCCAGGTCTGCCCCTACTGCGTGCGGGCCAAGAGCCTGCTGAAGCAGCGCGGCGTCGAGCAGATCGAGGAGGTCCGCATCGATACGGACCCGGCGGCGCGCGAGGCGATGATGGCGCTGACCGGCCGGCGCACCGTGCCGCAGATCTTCATCGGCGACACCCATGTCGGCGGATGTGACGATTTGATGGCCCTGGATCAGCGTGGGGGCTTGCAGACGCTCTTGCAAGGCGCCTGAGCGCGGGGGATGGCGGCCGGGTGGCCTGGGCCATAATCCCGCCCTGCTGCCCGTGGCGCTTGGCCGACGGGCTTTTATTTGGAAAGACATCATGGCCGACGAGAGCAACAACACCCCCGTGTTCCAGATCCAGCGCATGTACCTGAAGGACTTGTCGCTGGAGCAGCCGAATTCGCCCCAGATCCTGCTGGACCAGGCCCAACCCCAGGTCGACATCAACCTCGCACTGTCCGCCGAGCCGGTGGCCGACGGCATCTATGAGGTCTGCGTGACCGCCACCGTGACGACCAAGGTCAATGGCGACAAGACCCTGTTCCTGATCGAGGCCAAGCAGGCCGGCATTTTCGAGATCCGCAATCTGCCGCAAGACCAGGTCGAAGGCATTGTCGGCATCGTCTGCCCGCAGATGATCTATCCCTATCTGCGCGCCGTGGTCTCGGACGTCTGCACCCGCGCCGGCTTCCCGCCAGTGCTGCTGACCGAGGTGAACTTCCAGGCCATGTTCGAAGCCCAGCAGGCTCAGCGCGCCGAGCAGGCCGCCACCCCGACGATCAACTGAGACGGGTCTCGGTGATGATGCGCCCCGAGCAGCAACTGCGGCCGGGGCGTTTTTGCATTTCAGATCCACTGTCATGAAGATCACGATTTTTGGCGCCGGAGCCTGGGGCACGGCGCTGGCCATCCAGGCCGCCGCGCGCCACGAGGTGCTGCTGTGGGCGCGCGACAGCGCCGCCGTGGCCGAGATGGCCGCGACCCGCCGCAACCAGCGCTACCTGCCCGACACCGTCCTGCCCGACGGCCTGGCGCTGAGCGCCGATCTGGCGGCGGCCATCGCCCATGGCCGCGATGGCCTGTTGATCGTCGCCACACCGATGGCCGCGCTGCGCGAGATGCTGGCCGCATTGCCCGATAGCGCGGGCGTGCTGTGGCTGTGCAAGGGCTTCGAGGCCGGCACCGGTCTGCTGGGCCACCAGATCGCGGCCGCCGTGCAGCCGCGCTTGCGCGTGGGCATCTTGTCGGGCCCCAGCTTTGCGCAGGAGGTCGCGGCCGGCCAGCCCACCGCCCTGGTCGCGGCCAGCGGCGACGCGGCGCTGGCGCAGTTGGCGGTCGATGCCTTTCACAGCGAGCGGCTGCGCGTCTATACCTCGGCCGATCCGGTCGGCGTCGAGGTCGGCGGCGCGGTCAAGAACGTGATGGCCATTGCGGTAGGCATTGCCGACGGCCTGGGCCAGCGCGCCGGGGCCGGCAATCTGCTGCCGGGCCTGAACGCCCGCGCCGCGCTGATCACCCGGGGCCTGGCCGAGATGCTGCGCCTGGGGCAGGCGCTGGGCGCACGGACCGAAACCTTTATGGGGCTGTCGGGCATCGGCGATCTGGTGCTGACCGCCACCGGCGATCTGTCGCGCAACCGCCGCGTCGGCCTGCTGCTGGCCGAAGGCCTGGCGCTGCCGCAGATCCTGCAGCAGCTGGGCCATGTGGCCGAGGGCGTCTACAGCGCGCCGACCGTGCTCGCGCGCGCCGCCGCGGCCGGTGTGGACATGCCGATCACCGCTGCTGTTGTGGCCGTGCTGGAGGGACGCTTGAGCCCGGTCGAGGCGGTCGAGCTGCTGATGGGCCGCGAGGCGCGGCCCGAACACTGAACAGGAATCCAGTCATCATGCAACGCCGTCATCTTCTGCAGGCCGTGGCCGCTTCGTGGGCCTTGCCCGCCCTGGCCCAGGCCTGGCCCAGCCGGCCGATCAAGCTGGTCGTGCCCTTTCCGGGCGGCAGCTCGCCCGACATCATCGCCCGCGCGATCGCCGAGCCGTTGGCCGCCAGCCTGGGCCAGCCGGTCGTGATCGACAACCGTCCCGGCGCTGGTGGCAATATCGGCACCGGCGCGGTGGCCAAGGCCGAGCCCGATGGCTACACCTTGCTGTTCACGATCCAGGGTCCGCTGGTGACGGCGCCGCTGCTGAGCAGCAAGCTGGCCTATGACCCGGTCAAGGAGCTGCAACCGATCGGCCTGGTCGCGACCAGCCCGAATGTGCTGGTGGTCGACCCCAAGCTGGGCGCCCAGACGCTGGCCGATTTCGTGCGCATCGCCAAGGAGCGCAAGGGCCAGCTGAACTACGGCAGCGTCGGCAATGGCAGCGCCGCCCATCTGGCGATGGAGAGCTTCAAGCAGCGCGCCGGCATCGATCTGGTCCATGTGCCCTACCAGGGCTTTCCGCAGGTGGTCAACGCGATCCTGGCTGGCCAGGTGCAGGCCGGCTTCATGGTGCCCGGCATCGCGATGGGCCAGGTGCGCGCCGGCAAGCTGAAGGCGCTGGGCGTCACCAGCATGGGCCGGGTCGGCTCGCTGCCCGAGCTGCCGACCCTGGCGGAGTCGGGCTATGCCGGCTTCGAGGCGATCTCCTGGCAGGCCATGCTGGCACCGGCCAGGACGCCCGCGCCCATTGTTCAGCGGCTCTCGACCGAGCTGGTGCGCATCATCAAGAGCGACGAGGTGCGCGGCAAGATGCTGAGCCAGTACTTCAGCGCGGCGGCCTCGACGCCGGATGCGCTGGCGGCGCTGATGAAGAGTGAGCGCGGGCGCTGGGGCCAGATGATCAAGGCGGCCGGGGTGGTGGCCGAGTAGTCAGGCGGCGCCCGCGTAGCCGTTCTGCCGCCAGGCCTCGAACACCGCGACCGCGACGCTGTTGCTGAGGTTGAGGCTGCGCTGCTCGGGCCGCATCGGCAGGCGCAGGCGCTGCTCGGGCGCAAAGCTCTCGCGCAGTGTCGGCGCCAGCCCGGCGGTCTCGGAGCCGAACACCAGCCAGTCGCCGGGCTGCCACCGCGCATCGCCGAAATGGCGGCTGCCGCGCGTCGTGAACGCGAACATCCGCGCGGGGTCGGGTCTTGCCTGGTCGAGAAAGGCCTGCCAGTCGGCATGGCGAGTCAGCTGGGCGTACTCGTGATAGTCGAGCCCGGCGCGCTGCAGCAGCTTGTCCTCCATCGAGAAGCCCAGCGGCTCGATCAGATGCAGACGGCAGCCGGTGTTGGCGGCCAGGCGGATGATGTTGCCGGTGTTGGGTGGGATTTCCGGCTGGACCAGGACGATATTGAACATGGTTTGGTGATCAGTTGTCTGCGGTGCGCGCCACCACCCAGGCCTGCACGCGGCTGACCCCGGCCTTGCGCAGCACCCTGGCCAGCTCGAACAGGGTGGCGCCGGTGGTCATCACATCGTCGACCAGGGCCACATGACAGCCGCGCAGCTCGCGCAGTCGCTTGGGTTCGATCGCGAAGGCGTGTTTGACGTTCGCGGCGCGCTGCTCCGGGGGCAGATTGAGCTGGTGTGCAGTATCCCTCACGCGCAAGAGCAGATGGGCGTGGCAGACCAGTCTGCGGCGCTTGGCCAGCGCGCGGGCCAGTTCGTGGCTCTGGTTGTAGCCGCGCTCACGCAGCCTCTCGCGCGACAAGGGCACCGGCAGCAGCCAGTCGGGCTCCTCGGCCTGCGCGCTGGCCAGGGCCTGGTCGAGCCGGTCCAGCAGGGTCTCGCGCAGGTCCAGGGCCTGGTGGAATTTGTAGCGCTGCAGCAGCGCGTCCCAGGGGAAGGCATAGTCCAGCGCCGCGATGCAGCGCGTCAGCGGCGGCGGATGGCGCAGGCAGGCGCCGCATTTGGGTTCGGGGTGGCCGGTCAGCTCGGCCGGCAGCCGCGCCGCGCAGGTCCAGCAGCGTGGCACCGGGCGGGCATAGCGCATCAGGCAGTCGACGCAGACGCGCTGCGCCGACCAGGCCCGGCACACCGCGCATTGGCCGGGGCAGCGCATCAGCACCCGCTCGACCAGCGAGGGTTTGGAAGAGGCCAGGGCGCGGCGGTCCATGGCTCAATATACTGCCGCCCCATGTTCCCGCCCGATGAATCCACCGACGCCCGGCGTCCCGAACGCCAGCAGATCGATGCGCGGGCCCTGGTCCACCACCTGCGCCGCCTGGCGCGTGCCGATGATCCGCCCTGGCTGCACGCCGAGATTTCGCGCCGCATGGCCGAGCGCCTGCCGGTGATCAAGCTGCAGCCCGAGCGCGTCCTGCAGTGGTCGGCTTTTCTCGGGGGCAGTGGTGAGGACCTGCGCCAGGCCTATCCGCAGGCCGCCCAGCTGCTGGTGGAGCCGGTGCCCGCGCTGCGTGAGCGCAGCCTGGCGCAGCACAAGGGCTGGTGGCAGGTCTTGCGCGGCACTGCCAAACCCTCGGTCAGTCTGCCCCAGCAGGCGGGCGAGGGTGTGGCCCAGCTGCTGTGGGCCAATATGTATCTGCATCTGAGCCCGGACCCCGAGGCGCTGCTGAAGCTGTGGCACCGGGCCTTGGCGGTGGACGGCTTTGTGATGTTCTCCTGCCTGGGGCCGGACAGCCTGCGCGAGCTGCGGCCGTTATATGAGGCCCTGGGCTGGGGTTTGCCGGGGCCCGAATGGATCGATATGCACGATGTCGGCGACATGCTGGTGGGGGCAGGTTTTGCCGATCCCGTGATGGACCAGGAGCGCATCACGTTGACCTGGACCCAGCCTGAGCGGCTGCTGGCCGACCTGCGCGCGCTGGGTGGCAATCTGTCGCCGGCGCGCTTTGCCGGGCTGCGCTCGCGGGCCTGGCGCGGCCGGCTGCTGCAGGCCCTGGAGGGTCTGCGCGGGCCGGACGGGCGCCTGCAGCTGAGCCTGGAGCTGGTCTATGGCCACGCGTTCAAACCTGTCCCCAAGCTCAAGATGGCGGCCGAGACCCGGGTTTCCCTGGATCAAATGCGTACGATGGTGCGCGGGGCGGGCAAGGAATAGCGAATGGGGCTGCGCAGCGACGCGCAAAGACCACAGGGCCGACAGAGGCGTAGGCTAAAATCCGCCGCCGATCAGGTTCCAGCCACAGTGGCCCGAGTCCCTTGTTGATTCAGGTCAGTCGTCTTGTGCGACAGGGTGGCGGGCAAGAAGTGATACACCGAAGTTTTGCGCCCGCTGTGCCCCGCATAGGCGTGACCTGGTCTCAGGCGAAGATTGCGAAGGATGTAGCGGCAGCGAACGACACCGTTCTCTGCCGCTAAGTCCGTGGGTTGAATTTGAACTAGAAGCGACGACCATGACGATGATGAACGCACGAGTGCATCAGCTGGGGCGCCAGATCAGCCAGCTGGCGTTGGCCTTCGGTGCCACGCTGGCCAGCCAGGCGGCCTTGGCGGTGAATGACTTGCCAGGTGGCCCCAAGGTCAACCAGATCAATCTGCACGAGCCGGTCACCAAGATCGCTGCCGAACAGATGTGGTTGCACAACTTCATGCTGGTCATCTGCTTGGTCATCTTCTTCGCCGTGTTCGGCGTGATGTTCTATTCGATCTTCAAGCACCGCAAGTCCAAGGGCGCGGTGTCGGCCAACTTCCACGAGAGCGTCAAGGTCGAGATTGCCTGGACCGTCGTGCCCTTCGTGATCGTGATCCTGATGGCCCTGCCGGCCACCAAGGTGGTCGTCGCGATGAAGGACACCACCAATGCCGACCTGACCATCAAGGCCACCGGCTACCAGTGGAAATGGGGCTATGACTACCTGAAGGGCGAGGGCGAGGGCATCGGCTTCCTGGCCACGCTGGACGCCACCCAGCGCGAGATGTCCGACTCCGGCAAGCCCGAAGCCGTCGACAACTACCTGCTCAAGGTCGACAACCCGCTGGTCGTGCCGGTCAACAAGAAGGTGCGCATCATCACGACGGCCAACGACGTGATCCACGCCTGGATGGTGCCGGCCTTCGGCGTCAAGCAGGATGCGATCCCCGGCTTTGTGCGCGACACCTGGTTCCGCGCCGAGAAGATCGGCGACTACTACGGCCAGTGCGCCGAGCTGTGCGGCAAGGAACACGCCTACATGCCCATCCACGTCAAGGTGGTCTCGGCCGAGGACTACAGCAAGTGGGTGGACGGCGAGAAGAAGAAGCTGGCCGCCAAGGCCGATGATCCGAGCAAGGTCTGGGAGCTGGCGGCCCTGGTGGCGCGCGGCGAGAAGGTCTACAACGCCAACTGCGCGGCCTGCCACAAGGCCGACGGCACCGGCGCCGGCCCGATCAAGCGCCTGGACGCCTCGCCGCTGGTGCTGGATACCGATCATGGCAAGCAGATCGCGGTGCTGCTCAACGGCGCTGCCAACGGCGCGATGCCGGCCTGGAAACAGCTCTCGGACACCGAGATCGCCGCCGTGATCACCTACACCAAGAACAGCTGGACCAACAAGACCGGTCAGATCGTTCAGCCCTCCGAAATCGTGGCGGCTCGCAAGTAAGCCCGGACGTCGAAAAAAGGAAAGCAAGATGAGTGCAGTGCTCGACCATCACGGTCACGACGTTCATGACCATCACGACCACCATGCCCCGACGGGCTGGCGGCGCTGGGTGTTTGCCACCAACCACAAGGACATCGGGACCCTGTACCTGCTGTTCTCGTTCACGATGCTGATGATCGGCGGCCTGCTGGCCCTGGCCATCCGTGCCGAGCTGTTCCAGCCCGGCCTGCAGTTCGTGAACCCCGAGCTGTTCAACCAGTTCACCACGATGCACGGCCTGATCATGGTGTTCGGCGCCATCATGCCGGCCTTCGTCGGCTTCGCGAACTGGATGATCCCGCTGCAGATCGGCGCGTCGGACATGGCCTTCGCGCGCATGAACAACTTCAGCTTCTGGCTGATGATTCCGGCCGCGATCATGCTGGTCGCCAGCTTCTTCATGCCCGGCGGCGCGCCCGCCGCCGGCTGGACGCTGTATGCGCCGCTGACGCTGCAGATGGGCCCGTCGATGGATGCCGGCATCTTCGCGATGCACATCCTCGGCGCCTCGTCCATCATGGGCTCGATCAACATCATCGTCACCATCCTGAACATGCGCGCGCCCGGCATGACCTTGATGAAGATGCCGATGTTCGCCTGGACCTGGCTGATCACCGCCTACCTGCTGATCGCGGTGATGCCCGTGCTGGCCGGCGCGATCACGATGACGCTGACCGACCGCCACTTCGGCACCAGCTTCTTCAATCCGGCCGGCGGCGGCGACCCGATCATGTACCAGCACATCTTCTGGTTCTTCGGTCACCCCGAGGTCTACATCATGATCTTGCCGGCCTTCGGCATCGTCAGCCAGATCGTGCCGGCCTTCGCCCGCAAGCGCCTGTTCGGCTACGCCTCGATGGTGTACGCGACCGCCTCGATCGCGATCCTGTCCTTCATCGTCTGGGCCCACCAGATGTTTGCCACCGGCATGCCGGTGACGGGCCAGCTCTTCTTCATGTACGCGACCATGCTGATCGCGGTGCCCACCGGCGTGAAGATCTTCAACTGGCTGGCCACGATGTGGCGCGGTTCGATGACCTTCGAGACCCCGATGCTGTGGGCCGTGGGCTTCATCTTCGTGTTCACGATGGGCGGCTTCACCGGCCTGATCCTGGCGATGGCGCCGATCGACATCCAGGTGCAGGACACCTACTACGTCGTCGCGCACTTCCACTACGTGCTGGTGGCCGGCTCGCTGTTCTCGATGTTCGCCGGCGTCTATTACTGGGGTCCGAAGTGGACCGGTGTGATGTATTCGGAGACCCGCGGCAAGATCCACTTCTGGGGCTCGCTGATCACCTTCAATATCACCTTCTTCCCGATGCACTTCCTGGGTCTGGCCGGCATGCCGCGTCGCTATGCCGACTACTCGATGCAGTACGCCGACTTCAACGCGATTGCCTCGGTCGGTGCCTTCGGCTTCGGCTTCATGCAGGTCTACTTCTTCCTGTTCGTGGTCCTGCCGATGATGCGCGGCAAGGGTGAGAAGGCGCCGCAAAAGCCCTGGGAAGCCGCCGAAGGCCTGGAGTGGGAAGTGCCGTCGCCGGCCCCGTTCCACACCTTCGAGGAGCCGCCCAAGCTCAATGCCAGCGCCACCAAGGTGATTGGCTGAGGACTGACCGATGAACTCGCCTGAGCAACGCAGGAAGAATCTGCGCCTGGCCCTGATTCTGGCCTCGGTGGCGGCGATGTTCGCCATCGGCTTCACGGCCAAGATCCTGATGCTGGGCGCCTGAGATCGCCATGAAAAGCCGCCTCGACATGCTCGCCGCCGCGCTGCGCAGAGACAATCTGCAGCTGGTCGGCAAGCTGAGCCTGGTGGTGGCGCTGATGTTCGGCTTCGGCTACGCGCTGGTGCCGGTCTACAACGCCATCTGCACCGCGCTGGGCATCAATGTGCTGTCGCTCTCGGAGCGTCAGCACGCGCTGCGTGCCGAGGATGTCAAGAACAGCCAGATCGACTACAGCCGCAAGATCACCATCGAGTTCGACGCCAATGCGCGCGGCCCCTGGGACTTCAAGCCGGCCGTCAGGCATCTGGAGGTGCATCCGGGCGAGCTGACCACGGTGATGTACGAGTTCCAGAACATCCAGTCGCGCGCGATGTCGGCGCAGGCGATTCCCAGCTATGCCCCGAAGCAGGCCACGGCCCACTTCAACAAGCTGGAGTGCTTCTGCTTCAACGAGTACACGCTGCAGCCAGGCGAGAAGAAGGCATGGCCGGTGGCCTTCGTGATCGATCCCAAGCTGCCCAAGGACGTCAAGACCATCACGCTGTCCTACACCTTCTTCGAGGTGGCGGGCAAGGGGCAGCAGCAGGCGCTGGTGCAGCCGGAGGCCAAGCTGTGAAAGCCGGTCAGGATCTGAAAGAAGCGGCGGCGCGGCCGGCCTCGTTCCTGCAGACGGTCAAGGCGATTGCCTGGGCCTTCTTCGGTGTGCGGCGCGGCGCCGACTATGAGAAAGATGTGGCCAAGCTCAATCCGGTGCATGTGATCATCGCCGGGGTGATCGGGGCCCTGCTATTTGTGCTGGTGCTGGTGCTGCTGGTCAACTGGGTGATCGGCAGCGGTGTGGCCGGCGCCTGAGAGTCAGCGGAACTGAACAGAGATTAAGTTCGAGGAGAAAAATATGTCGGCAGCGACCACGGCGGGGAAGACCCCCTACTACTTTGTGCCCGGCCCCTCGCGGCATCCGGTCATGGCAGCCATCGGCTTGTTCTTCGTGATCCTGGGCGCGGGCCAGTGGATCAACGGGCATGACTGGGGTGCCTACTCGCTGGGCTTCGGCCTGCTGTGGTGGGCCGTGGTGCTGACGCAGTGGTTCGGCGACGCGATCCGCGAGAGCGAGAGCGGCCTCTACAGCGACCGCATCGATGTCTCCTTCCGCTGGAGCATGGGCTGGTTCATCTTCTCCGAAGTGATGTTCTTCGCCGCCTTCTTCGGCGCGCTGTACTGGGCCCGCATCCAGTCGGTGCCCAGCCTGGGCAGCCTGGAGAATGCGCTGCTGTGGCCTGACTTCAAGGCCCTGTGGCCCAGCGTCGCGGCAGGCATGACGGCCTCGCCGGCCGGCATCGTCGAGCCCTTCCAGACCATGGGCCCCTGGCCGCTGCCGACCATCAACACCGCCTTGCTGCTGACCTCGGGCGTGACGCTGACGATCGCCCACCACGCGATGCTGGACGGCAAGCGCGGCAAGACCATCGCCTTCATGTGGGCCACCGTGCTGCTGGGCATCGTCTTCCTGTTCGTGCAGGGCTACGAGTACATGCATGCCTACCGCGACCTGAACCTCAAGCTCAGCTCCGGCGTGTTCGGCTCGACCTTCTTCATGCTGACCGGATTCCACGGCTTCCATGTGTTCGTGGGCATGCTGATGCTGCTGTTCATCACGCTGCGCCTGCACAAGGGCCACTTCACCAAGGACCGCCATTTCGGTTTCGAGGGCGCGGCCTGGTACTGGCACTTTGTCGACGTCGTGTGGCTGGGCCTGTACGTCGTCGTCTACTGGATGTGATGATGGGCGCGGCCTCGCGCTGAAATGAAAGCGCCGCTAGCAGCGGCGCTTTTTCATTGCTTGCTGGCGTGTTCGTCAGCGCGCCAGCGGCACCCCGGTCGGTTGAATCCAGCCCATGTAGTAGCTCAGCAGAATGAACAGGAACAGCGCCACCGACACGCCGACCCGCACGGCCAGCGCGCGTGCCATCCCGCGCGGTTTGCCTCCGCTATTGCGCAGCATGAAGAGGCCGGCAGCGGCCAGCGCGCCGAGGATGCCGATGAAGGCGAGCAGAAAAACGGTTTTCATGGCTGCTGATTATTCCACCGGGCTGTCCAGCGGGGGGAGGCCATGACGGCGGCCGGCCGCCGCTGGGTCGTGCTGCTGGCCGCCATGCTGGCCGTGGGCCTGGCCGCGCGCCTGGGTTTCTGGCAGCTGGACCGGGCGGCGCAGAAACGCGCCTTGCAAGCCGCGCTCGATCAGCGCGGTGCGCTGCCGCCGCTGGGCGCGGCCGAGCTGGCCGTTGCGCCGGCTCAGGCCGAGGGCCAGCTGCATCGCCGGGTGTTGCTGCGCGGGCGCTGGCTGGCCGACCGGACGGTATTCCTCGACAACCGGCCCATGAATGGCCGGGTCGGCTTTTATGTGCTGACGCCCTTGCAGCTGGAGAACCGGGCCGAGGCCGTGCTGGTGCAGCGCGGCTGGGTGGCGCGCGACGAGCGGCAGCTCGCGCAGGTGCCGGCGTTGCGCAGCAGCGCCGATCCGGTCGAGGTGAGCGGGCGCCTGGCGGCATCGCCATCGAGGGCCTTTGAGCTGCCGGCGCCGGCCAGCGGCGCGATCCGGCAAAATCTGAGCTCCGCTGCCTATGCGCAGGAGATCGGCCGGCCGCTGCTGCCGCTGACGGTCATCCAGCAGGTCGATGCGGCCGATGACGGCCTGCTGCGCGACTGGCCGGTGCCGCAGGCCGGCCTGCAAAAGCACTACGGTTACGCCTTTCAATGGTTTGCGCTCGCTGCGCTGTTCCTGGGTCTTTATGTCTGGTTCCAACTCGTCCGCCCCCGCCTCCGCTCGCCCTGACAGCGAGCCCCTGTCGATGAGCGTGCACAGCCTGCCCGACCCGGGCGCGATGGCCGCCCAGCAGCGCACCCGCGCCGGCCGGCTGAGCATGCTGCTGGTGGTGCTGGCCTGCGCGGCGCCGGTGATCGCGTCCTACTTCAGCTTCTATGTGCTCAAGCTCAGTGGCAAGCCCTACGGCGATCTGATCGAGCCGACGGTGGAACTGCCGGCCGCGCTGGCGCTGCGCGATCTGGCGGGGCGGCCGGTGGCGGCCGAGTCGCTGAAGGGGCAGTGGCTGCTGACCCTGGTGCAGGACTCGAACTGCGCCAAGGCCTGCGAGGACCGCCTCTATATGCAGCGCCAGCTGCGCGAGATGCTGGGCAAGGAGCGCGACAAGGTCGACAAGCTGCTGCTGATTCCCGATGGCGCGCCGCTGCGCCCCGAGCTGCAGCAGGCCCTGGCGGCCGGCGTGCCGGTGACCGTGCTGCGCGCGCCGCGCGAGCAGCTGCAGGCCTGGCTCGAGCCGGCCCAGGGTCAGGTCTTGCAGGATCACTTCTATCTGATCGACCCGATGGGTCGCTGGATGCTGCGATCGCCGGTCGATCCCGTGCCCGGCAAGCTCAAGAACGATCTGAACCGCGTGCTGAAGGCCAACGCAAGCTGGGACAAGCCGGGGCGCTGATGGGGACCGAGCTTATCGATCTGTCGCCGCTATGGCAGCTGCTGCTGGCCGGTGCCCTGCTGGGCGCGGGCCCGCTGCTGTGGCTGGCGCTGCGCTCCAAGGGCGCGACGCCGCAGCAGCGCCTGCGTGCGCTGACCCTGCTGACCCTGTTCCTGACCTTTGACCTGGTCATCTTCGGCGCCTTCACGCGCCTGAGCGATTCGGGCCTGGGCTGCCCCGATTGGCCGGGCTGCTATGGCAGCGCCAGCCCCCTGGGCGCCAAGGACGAGATCCATGCGGCGCAGACCGCGATGCCGACCGGCCCGGTCACGCACGGCAAGGCCTGGGTCGAGATGATCCACCGCTATCTGGCCAGCGGCGTCGGCTTCCTGATCCTGGTGCTGTGCATCATGAGCTGGCGAGCCAAGAACTTGCAGGTCTCGCCCTGGTGGGCCACTCTGACCCTGGTCTGGGTCTGCATGCAGGGCGCGTTCGGCGCGCTGACCGTGACGATGAAGCTGTTCCCGGCGATCGTGACCCTGCATCTGCTGGGCGGCATGGGCTTGCTGATGCTGCTGGCCTGGCAGGCCCAGGGCTATCAGCACAAGCCGCTGCTGCTGAGCGCCGGCCTGCGGCGCGCGGCCTGGCTGCTGCTGGCACTGTCCATCGCCCAGGTGGCGCTGGGCGGCTGGGTCAGCACCAATTACGCGGTGCTGGCTTGCGACGCCTTCCCACAATGCCATGCCGGCCAGTGGTGGCCGGCGATGGACTTCGGGCAGGGCTTCACGCTGTGGCGCGAGCTCGGTGTCGGGGCTGATGGCGCCTGGCTGCCCTTTGCTGCCCTGACTGCCATCCACATGGTTCATCGCATTGGTGCGCTGATCGTCTTCGTGGTGCTGGGCCTGCTGGCCTGGCGCTTGTGGCATGGTGGTTCCGCCGATGCACGCCGCTGGTCGCGCCGCCTGCTCCTGGTTGCCGTCTGGCAGCTGATCAGCGGGCTGTCGAATGTGGTGCTGGACTGGCCCATCGTCGCGGCCCTGGCCCATACCGGCGGCGCGGCCGCCTTGTTGACACTGCTGAGTTTTATGCTGGCACGCCTGTCTCAGGCGGCCCGACCCTCGCCATGACCCAAGCCTCCTCTACCGCGCTGCCGGCCTCGCGCTTCCAGCAGTTCTATCAGCTGACCAAGCCCCGCGTCGTGCAGCTGATCGTGTTCTGCGCCGTCATCGGCATGGCCCTGGCCGTGCCCGGCATGCCCAGCAGCGCCCAATGGGGCGTGATGCTGGCGGCCACCGCCGGCATCTGGCTGGTGGCCGGCGCGGCGGCCGCCTTCAACTGCCTGATCGAGGAGCAGATCGACGCCAAGATGAAGCGCACCGCCTGGCGCGCCACCGCCAAGGGACAGCTGAGCCGGGCGCAGACGCTGACGTTCTCGGCCGTGCTGTGCGCGCTGGGCTCGGCCATCCTGTGGTTCTGGGTCAACCCGCTGACGATGTGGCTGACCTTCGCGACCTTTGTCGGCTACGCGGTGATCTACACGGTGATCCTGAAGCCGGCGACGCCGCAGAACATTGTGATCGGCGGCGCCTCGGGCGCGATGCCGCCGGTGCTGGGCTGGGCGGCGCTGCGCGGCGAGGTCGGTCCCGAGGCGCTGATGCTGTGCCTGATCATCTTTCTGTGGACCCCGCCGCATTTCTGGGCCTTGGCCCTGTACCGCGCCGAGGACTATGCGAAAGCCGGCCTGCCGATGCTGCCGGTCACCCATGGCGCCGACTACACCAAGCTGCAGGTGGTGCTCTACACCTGGATCCTGCTGGCCGCGACCCTGCTGCCCTTTCTGACCGGCATGAGCGGCTGGATCTATCTGGTGGCGGCCGTCGTGCTGGGCCTGGGATTCTGTGGCTATGCTTGGAAACTCTGGCGCCACTACTCGGACGAGCTGGCGCGTGCCACCTTCCGCTTCTCGATCTGGCATTTGTCGCTGCTGTTCGCAGCGCTCCTGCTGGACCATTACCTGATGCCCCTGCTGTCATGAACAAACGCCACCTCCTGCTCGGTCTCGCCGCCGTCTCCTCATCCCTGCTGCTGGCCGGCTGCGACCAGCTCGGCTTCGGCAACACCGCCAAGCCGGCCTTCAAGGGCGTGGACCTGACCGGTGCCGAATATGCCCGCCAGCTCAATCTGAGCGACCAGGACGGCCAGCCCCGCACGCTGGGCGATTTCAAGGGCAAGGTGCTGGTGGTGTTCTTCGGCTTCACGCAGTGCCCCGATGTCTGCCCGACCACGATGGCCGAGCTGGCCCAGGTCAAGAAGGCGCTGGGCCCGGACGGCGACCGGGTGCAGGGCATCTTTGTCACGGTCGATCCGGAGCGCGATACCGCAGCGCTGCTGAAAGCCTATCTTGCCAGCTTCGACCCGAGCTTTGTCGCGCTGCGTGGCAGCGAGGAGCAGACCAAGGCGGTGGCCAAGGAATTCAAGATCTATTTCGCCAAGGTACCCGGCAAGACCGAAGGCTCCTACACGATGGACCACACCGCAGCGAGCTTTCTGTTCGATGCTCAGGGCCGGGTGCGGGTGTTCTCGCGCTATGGTTCCGGTGCCCAGGCGCTGACCGATGACCTGAAGCTGCTGCTGGCCGAGAAGGCCTGAATGAAGAAAGCCCCTGCGAGCAGGGGCCTTTTGATAGGGCGGTTAAGTCGCTTATGCGGGCTCGGCCAGCGCCTTGCGCATCTTCTTCATCGCCGCCACCTCAATCTGGCGGATGCGCTCGGCCGACACGCCGTACTCGGCCGCCAGCTCGTGCAGGGTCATGCCGCCCGAGCTGTCGTCGTTGACCTTGAGCCAGCGCTCCTCGACGATGCGGCGGCTGCGGTCATCTAGCACTGCCAGCGCGCGGCTGATGCCATTGCCTGCCAGGTCGTCGCGCGCCTGGGCTTCCAGCACCCGGGTCGGCTCCTGGCTGTCGTCGGCCAGATAGGCGATCGGCGCAAAGCTCTCACCGTCGTCGTCGGTCTGCGGCTCCAGGGCCACATCGCCGCCCGACAGGCGCGTCTCCATCTCCAGCACTTCCTCGCGCTTGACGTTGAGCTCGCGCGCAACATGCTCAAGCTCAGCCTCGGTCAGCGTATTGCGGTGCGTCTGGCCCTCGGCCGCGTCTTCCTTCAGGCTGTGCTTCATCGAGCGCAGATTGAAGAACAGCTTGCGCTGGGCCTTGGTCGTCGCGACCTTGACCATGCGCCAATTCTTCAGGATGTACTCGTGGATCTCGGCCTTGATCCAGTGCATGGCATAGCTGACCAGGCGCACGCCCTGCTCGGGGTCGTAGCGCTTGACCGCCTTCATCAGGCCGACATTGCCTTCCTGGATCAGGTCGCCTTGCGGCAGGCCATAGCCGACGTATTGGCGCGAGATCGACACGACCAGACGCAGATGCGACAGCACCAGGCGGCCGGCGGACTCCAGATCGCCGTGCTCGCGCAGGCGACGCGAGAAGGACAGCTCCTCCTCCGGGGTCAGCATCGGCAGGCGGTTCACGGCCGTGATGTAGGCATCCAGATTGCCCAGCGAGGGCAGCAGAGCCCAGGGGTCACGAACAGCCAGTGCGGTAGGTGTGGTCATTGAATGTCCTCAGCCAAACGGAGCCCATGGCTCCAACGGGGCCAATATTAGCACTCCCCACAAAAGAGTGCTAAACCGCTGGGGTCAATGCTGCAGTTCATATTCATGAACAATCCCCGCGTAAGCGGGTACTAACATGTGGAGCTTGGCCTCAGTCGATCAGGCCGAAATCCGGGCTGCCAACCATGCCTTCGATGTCCAGCAGTATCAGCATGCGTTCGGCCACCTTGCCCAGGCCGGTGACGAAGCGGGTATCGATGGCCGAGCCGACCTCGGGAGCGGCCATGATCTCGTCGGCCTTCAGTTCCAGCACATCGGAGACCGAGTCGACGACGATGCCGACCACCCGGTTACAGACATTCAGCACGATCACGACCGTGAAGCTGCTGTACTCGGCCGCCTGACCCAGGCGCAGGCGCAGATCGACGATGGGGACGATCACGCCGCGCAGATTGACCACGCCTTTGACGAAGGCCGGTGCGTTGGCGACCCGGGTCGGGGCCTCGTAGGAGCGGATTTCCTGGACCTTCAGGATGTCGATGCCGTATTCCTCGGCGCTGATGCGAAAGCTCAGGTACTGGCCGCTGGCGCGTGCGGAGCGGGAGTCGGCGGCGAGCAGGGCGGTGGACGGGGCAGGGGCCAGTGCGTTGGAACTCATGAGCGGCGGGACCTTGAATACGGTTGGCGGGAGGTTCTTATTTTGCCTGCGGCCCGATGCCGCCCAGCAACTCGTCCAGCAGATCCAGCAACTCGCGCACCTCGACCGGCTTGGTCAGGTAGTGCTGGGCCCCGGCGGCGCGGGTGCGCTCGATATGGTCGGGCAGGGCATTGGCCGACACCGCCACCACTGGCAGCGCCGCGCATTGCGGCGCGGCGCGCAAGGCCTGCAGCAGGGCCAGGCCGGTGGTGTCGGGCAGTTGCATGTCCAGCAGCAGCAGATCGGGCGGATCGGCCAGCACGGCGGCTAGGCCGCTGCGGCCATCGGCATGAACCTCCAGCCGGATCTGTCGGCGCTGCGCCAGGATGCCGCGCATCACCTCGACATTGGTGGCGTTGTCCTCGATATAGACCACCCGCCGGGGCGCGGCATACGCGGGTTCGGCGACCGGCGCCGCGCTGGCGCCGATCTCCGGGCCGGCCTCGGTCGCGGCCGGCAGGCGCAGCGCGAAGCGCGAGCCCCGGCCCTCGACGCTGCTGACCGTCAGGGCGCCGCCCATCAGCTCGGCCAGACGTTTGCAGATCACCAGGCCGATGCCCGTGCCCTCGGTGCCGCTGTGCTCGCGGCCCAGGCGATTGAAGGGCTGGAACAGCGCGGCCAGCTGGGCCGGGCTGAGCCCCAGGCCGGTGTCGCTGACGCTGAGCTCGACGCTCAGCGCATCGACCCGCTGCGTGCCGATGGTGATGCTGCCGCCCTCGATGTTGTACTTGACGGCATTGCTGAGCAGATTGGTCAGCACCTGGCGGATCCGGGTCGCGTCGCCCAGCGCGTGCAGCGCCTGCGGATCCAGCGCCTTGTGAATGGCAATGCCGCGCTGGCCGGCCGGCTTCTCGATCAGTGCCAGCGCATCGTCGAGCAGCTCGGCCAGGTTCTGGCGCTGCAAATCCAGCTTCATCGAGCCCGACTCGATGCGCGACAGGTCCAGCGTGTCATTGATCATCTCCAGCAGATGCCAGCCGGCCTGCTGGACCTGGGCAGCCCAGCCGCGCTGGCGCTCCGACAGCGGTTGCGTGCGGTCCATCTCCAGCAGCTGGGTGAAGCCCAGCATCGCGTTCAGCGGCGTGCGCAGCTCATGGCTCATGCGTGACAGGAACTCGTTTTTGGCCCGGTTGGCCGCCTCGGCCAACGCGCGGGCATGCTCGAGCTCACGCATCTTCAGCTGGTCGGTGATGTCCTCGACCACGCCGACCAGCCGATAGGGCTCGCCCTTGGCGTCGCGCAGCAGGCTGACCAGCGCGCGGCCATGGACGATGCGGCCGTCCTTGGCCAGATAGCGCTTCTCGCGCCGGTACATGCCGATCTTGCCGGCCAGCAGCAGGCGGGCCAGGCGCACGTCTTCGCTGCGGTCGTCCGGATGGGTGATGGCCAGGCTGCGCCGGCTGAGCAGCTCCTCGGCCGTATAGCCCAGCATGCGGCAGATGTGCGGGTTGGCTTCCTGCGGCATGCCGTCGAGGTCGGCAAAGATGATGCCGATCGGCACGTTGTCGAAGATATTGCGGAAGCGCCGTTCGCTCTCGATCAGCGCGCGCGAGGCACGTTCGCGCTCGCCGACCTCATGCTGCAGCTCGGCCGTGCGCTCCTGCACCAGGTCGGCAATGCGGCGCGCCCGGCCGGTCACGGTCAGCAGCAACGCTCCCAGCAGGGCGGTGCACAGCAGGCCCACCATCGCGAAGGCCCAGCTGCTGCGGCCGGACTCGCGCGGCCCGCCCTGCGGCGCGTAGATCACGATGTCCCAGTTGCGGCCGGCGAAGCTGACCGGACGCAGCGTGTGCAGCGCCGCGCCGGGCAGGGTTTCGCAGCCGGCCGGGCCGGCCAGGCGCCGGTGCGGGGCGGCCGGATCGGTGTCGACCAGGCAGATCCGCAGATGGGCCGGCATCGTGGTCGAGACGGTCTGCACCAGCAGATCGGGTCGGATGGTGGCGAACACCACGCCGCGGTGTGTCAGCCGGCGCAGCGCCTCGGTGCTGGGCTGGCCCCAGTACAGAGACTGGTAGACCACCACCCCGATCGAGACGCCGCTGTCCTGCGAGAGCTGAAAGCCGGCGGTGGCCGAGGGCAGGGCGGTGCGCTGGGCGCGCTGCAAGGCCAGGCGCGAGGCTGGGATCGAACGGATGTTGACACCCAGGGCCGGTGCGTTGCGCGCCAGCGGCTCGATCAGCCGGATCGCCAGCATCGGCTCGTCGGCCGCGGGCCTGAAGTCGCCCGGCCGCTGGCGATCCTTGGCGTGGTAGTCGGGCAGGCCGTCGGCCCGGGCCTGCAGGTCGAAGGCCGCGACATCGGCGCGTGCCAGCTCGGCGGCCCAGCCCAGGGCCAACAGATTGCCGCCGGGCAGCAGGTAGGCGGCGCTGCCGCGCTCGAAATCGGCGCGGCTGATCTGCGGCGCCACCAGCAGCAGCCCGTGCATGGCCTCCAGCGCGCCCAGCGGCTCGCGCAGCGCGGTCTCCAGCGCGCTGGCGGCGGCGGCGGCCTCGCGTTCGAAATTGCTGCGCTCGCGGTGGGCGTCCCATTCGCTGACCTTCAGCGTGGCCAGGGCCATCAGCAGGGTCGCGATCAACAGCGGCAGGCCGACGCTGAGCCGGCGCGGCGCCCAGGCGCTGCGCGGCTGCGCCAGCAGGGTCAGGGCCACGGGCGCGCCGATCAGCACACCCACCGTGTCGCCCAGCCACCAGGACGCCCAGTTGGCGCCCAGATCGGCAGGGGCGATGGCGCCGACCAGCAGCAGGGCGGCAGTGCCGCAGCTGGCGCTGACCACGCAGGCCAGGCCGGCGCCGAGCAGATAAAAGCGCGCCAGGTCGCGCGGCTCCGACAGCGTCAGCGGCTGGCTGACCCAGCGCCCGACCAGCCAGGCCCCCGCGAGGGCTTGCAGCGTCGCGCCGGCCCCGGCCACGGCCGGCACCAGCAGGGAGTTCAGGCCGATGTCCTGGCCCAGCCACAGATTGACGCCGAAGGAGCCCAGCCAGATTCCCGGCGCGACCTTGCGGCCCAGGCACAGCACCGCAGCGAGCGCCAGTCCGGCACCGGGGTAGAGCGGCGAAGCGTAGTTCGGAGGGATGGCCAGCTTGACCGTCAGCAGGCCCAGCAGCGCATAGGCCAGGGCCAAAGCCAGGGCCTGCACGGGCCAGCTGGTGAGCAGACGATGAGGGCGCGGCATTCGCCCCATCCTAGCCCAGAGCTTGCGGCCGGTGTGGCCGCAATGCCGCTTCTTTGGTTTAGACGTTGAACAGGAAGTTCAGCACATCGCCATCCTTGACGACGTACTCCTTGCCCTCGGCCCGCATCTTGCCGGCGTCCTTCGCACCCTGCTCGCCCTTGAACTGGATGAAGTCCTCGAAGGCAATCGTCTGGGCGCGGATATAGCCGCGTTCGAAGTCGGTGTGGATCACGCCGGCGGCCTGCGGGCCGGTGTCGCCCTTGTGGATGGTCCAGGCGCGCACTTCCTTGACGCCGGCCGTGAAATAGGTCTGCAGGCCCAGCAGGCTGAAACCGGCGCGTATCAGGCGGTTCAGGCCCGGCTCTTCCTGGCCCATCTCGGCCAGGAACATCGCACGGTCCTCGTCGCTCATCTCCGACAGCTCGGCCTCGGTCTTGGCGCAGATCGCCACCACCGGGCCGTTCTGCGCGGCCGCGTATTCCTTCAGGCGGTCCAGGAAGGGGTTGTTGTCAAAACCGTCCTCGGCCACATTGGCCACAAACATCGCCGGCTTGGCGGTGATCAGGCACAGCGGCTTGAGCAGCACCAGCTCTTCCTTGCTGAAATCGATGGTGCGCACCGGCTTGGCATCCTGCGAGAGCTGCAAGGCCGCTGCGGCGGCCGCCCGGCCGCTGGCGATCGCCTGCTCGAGCGCAGATTGATGCCTAGGGCAGCCGCATTGCGCGGCAGCGGTTCGACGAGCCGGATCGCAAGCATCTCCTCATCGACCGGCGGACGCCGTTCGCCGGGGCGCTGGCGGTCGCGCACCGCGAACCCGGTCAGGCCGTCGCCACGCGCGGCCACCTCGAAGGCTGGCAAGCGCGCGATCGACACGCTGCGCGATGCCGAGCGCGAGCAGCGGGCTGTCGGTGCGCAGGTAGGCTGCGACCGCGCGCTCGAACGCGGCGCGATCGAGCTGTGGCGACACGACCAGCAGGCCGCAGCTCGCCTCGAGCGCCATCAGCGGCTCGCGCAGCAGCGTCTCCACGCGATGGGCGGCATTGTCGGCGTCGCGCTCGAAGTTGTTGCCCGCGCTGGCGGTCCCATTCGGTCACTGCAACGATGCCGAGCACGATCACGAAGGTCGTCAGCAGCATCGGCAACCCGACGCTTAGGCGGCGCGGCGCCCAGGCCTTGCGCGGCCGGCCGATCAGTGTGAGCGTGATCGGCGCGGCGATCAGTATGCTCATGGTGTCGCCGACCCACCAGTAGGATCAGTTCGCGGCAACGCGCGCGGCATCGACGGCATCGCTCAGATAGAGCACGAGGCTGCCGACCGTAGGACTGATGACGCAGGCGAACCCGGCGCCGAGCGCAAGAAAGCGCGCGAGATCGCGTGGTTCCGACAGCAGCAGCGGCTGGCCGACCCCGCGCTTGACGGCCCAGGCGCCGAAGAGCGCCTGCAGCATCGCGCCGGCCCCGATCAGCGCCGGCGCCTTGCTCATGGCTCAGCAGCACATTGACCGCAAATGCGCCGAGTGCGATCGCCGGGGCATGGCCCGGACCGAAGCGCAGCAGCGCAGCCAGCGCGAGGCCGGCGAAGGTCGCGGTCCACCAGAGGAGCTTGCGGTTGGTGCGCATCGCGGGGAAGTCGGGGCAGGGCTCGTGCCAGTCGATGACGAAGGCCCCCGATGTTCTCGGCGCTCGGCGCCGGGCCGCAAGGCGGGCATGTCCGCCTGTTGCATATCGCCATCGATGCGCCATCAATGGCGGCCGACTGCGGTCGGCCGCCGGGGCGAGTCGCTCCGAGCGAGTCTGCGGAGAGTCAAGGTCGATTCACCTCACATTTTTTAGAGTACGTTTGGCCAGGTCGGATGAATAGACTGGCGCAACGATGTACAGGCGATTCCATAGCCCATGCCGCAGGGATCAATCAGGAGATCTTCATGCATTACGAGCTTCCAGTTCGGCGGCTGTCCATGCTGCTGCTCCTGGCGCTGGGAACCAGCGTCGGAGCTGCCGAGGACGAATCCTTCAAGGTCGAGGTGGAGATCAGCCACGTGCGTTCTGCAAAAGGCCACCTCGTGGTCGAGTTGTGCACCGCCGAGCAATTTTTGAAGCCGTGCTTGCGCGTGGCAAAGATCGAGGCGCGGGCGGGTGTGGTTCACGCGACCTTTGAGAAGGTGCCTAACGGCAACTGGGCCATGCAGGCATTCCATGATGAGGATGACCAGGGCGCGCTGCAGTTCAACGACCAAGGCATCCCCATTCAAGGCCTGGCCTACAGCAACAACGTCGTGGCCTATAACGCTCCGCCCGAGTTCAAGGCCGCCAGATTCGGGGTCCACGGGGGCAACGTGCGCGTCAGCGGCCGGATGCACTACTGAGTCGCCATGAATCCGATTGACGAATTGATCACCGCTTCGGAATTCCGGGAGGCCATGGCCCAGCTTCCCTCTGCGGTAAGCGTGGTGACCAGCGATGGGCGCGCAGGGCGATGCGGGATCACCGCTTCGTCGGTCTGCTCCGTGACCGATGATCCTCCGACCGTGCTGGTCTGTATCAATCGCAGCAGCAGAAGCACTGCAATCATTAAGGCCAACGGTGTCGTTGCAATCAATCTGCTGAACAGTGCACAACACCGGATCGCGCAGAGCTTTTCGAGCCGCACTGACAGGTCGATCGAGGAGCGGTTCTCCGATCCCGCATGGCAGACCGGTGCATCAGGGGCGCCATGTCTGGCGCAGGCGCTGATGTCGATCCAGGGGGCCGTCGCTCAAGTCCACGAGGTCGGCACGCACAGCGTGTTCATCGTCAATGTGCAGCACGCCGTTGTCGACGGGCGTCATTCCCCGACCCTCTATTTTCGCCGCGCCTACGCCGAGCTGGTTGCCAGCGAGATTGGGCCTGCATAGCGCGCAGGCCGGCGCTCGCTAGGCTCGTCCGGCTCGCGGCTCCGCTTCCATCATCAAATCCAGATTCCATGAAACGTCTCCGAAAAACGCTAAGACTGTTCATCGCCATGCTGATGACGACTGGCATCTCGATGGCTCATGCGCAAACCCAAGTCACCGTCTACGGTCGCCTGGATGCCTCGATCGAGCAAGTGTCTGTATCGTTGCGGACGGGCCCGACCCGGCACTACCGACTGCTCTCCAGCGATGGATCACGGCTGGGCTTTCGCGCTACCGAAAATCTGGGGCAGGGCTGGCGCGCGCTCGTCAGCCTGGAGCAAGGCTTCGCCTTGGATCGAGGTCACATCACCGAAGGTGGCACCGCCTGGGGGCGCCAGGCCACTGTAGGGATTTCGGGGCCATGGGGGGCGGTGCATCTGGGGCGGAACTACCTCCCGATGGACGACGACACCTGGTATTTCGATGCATTCAACTACGCGGGACTGGGCGTGGCATGGATGTTTCTGCCCTACGAGAGTCGAGCCAACAACTCCGTCAAGTACATCAGCCCGAAGCATGAGGGCTTCGTCGGCGAGGCTATGGTCGCCGCTGGCGAGGGGCAGGTTGCCTCCAAGCAGCTCGGCTTCAGTGCGCTGTACAAGCAGCCCGCCTTTGACGTGAAGGCTGCCTACACCCTGACGAAGGGCGTCGTCGGCAACAACGATAGGCGCGAGTACCTGCTCGCGGCGGACCTCAAGTTCGGCGGACCGCGTCTGATGACCATCGTCTATCAGGGGCGCGAGGATGGTGTCGCTGACGACACGCGTTCCTACGTGCTAGGCGGCACCTGGCCGGTGGGTGCTGCGGAGCTGCGCCTGAGCTTCGCGAGCTTGAGTCAGGGCGACGAAAGGAGCAGGCGCTGGGCACTGGGCTACTGGTACAACTTTAGCCGGCGCACGGCACTGTATGCAGCGATTGCGCGCCAGACCAACAGCCAGTGGATGGGCCTGCCCTTGAATCCATCCTTCGTGATACCGCCGTTGGGTGCCACATTGAAGGGTACCCAACTGGGCATTCGGCATAGCTTCTGATCGCGCGTGAATGGCCGGATCTGCATCAAGTCCGGCCCGGCGCGTACTGCGGCCCGTGCATCTACCGCGTCGCGGAGTCGAAGATGGTCGTCCGGGCGAGCCGACCGGACGCGTACGGCTCCGGAGAGCTTAGAGCGGCCGACAAAACCCTATCATTGCAAACTGCCATCGTGCGTTGGCCGATGCGAGAGAAGAAGTAGAGAAATCAGCGCCGCGCTGTGGCAGAAGGTCAAGCCATTGCCGCCGAAGGTCAAGCCGTTACACAAAAGCGGACCTCCTCGGTTGGACGATGAGCTTCCGCTCAATGGCATCCTGTTCGTGCTTCGCACCGGTATCCCTCAGGAAGACCTGCCCCAGGAACTGGGCCTTGGTAGCGGCATGACTTGCTGGCGCCGGCTTTGGGACTGGCAGACCGGCAGCATATGGCATCGCCTGCACATGGTCTTGCTGGAGCAATTTCGAGGCGCAGGCCAACTTGACCTGAGCAGCGTCAGTCTGGACGGAGCCATCGTGTTCAACCCCCGGCGTGCTCGTACACCGGCCCCAGCTCGACAGACCGCGGCAAGCCCGGCAGCGAGCGCCACCTCGCCACGGACCGCCAAGGAATCCCGCTGATGTTCTGCGTCACCGGGGCCAACCTGCATGACTCGGTGGTCTTCGAGCAAATGATGGATGCCTTGCCGACCGTTGCGGGGCTGCGCGGCAGACCCCGTCCTCTCCCCAACAAACTGCATGCAGACAAGTGCTATGACTTCGCGCGCTGTCATGCGCATCTCAGTCTGCTCGGCATCAAGGACCGGATCGCACGCAAGGGCATCGAGCGCAACGACCGACTGGGCCGTCGTCGCTAGGTCGTTGAACGCGCCCATGCCTGACTGGTCGCCTGCGGCAGGCTGCGTGTGTGCTTCGAGCGCCACATCGACTCATCTCGCCTTCTTGTCTCTGGCTTGCTGCGTCATTTGCTTGCGCACATTGATGCAGTTTTGTTAGCCGTTCTTAGGCATTCCGGCTCGATTCATAGTTCGCCAGCAACTTATCGACGGGGATTCCGTTGATGGAACTTCCTTCGAACTGGCAGCCCTTGAACTGAACCTTGCTGAAGTTCACGTTCTCGAAAACGCTCCCTTCGACAGTCGCTTCGCTCATGGCAAGTTCGTCCATGCGCACCGCCGTGAAGCTGCAGGCCGACATCTTGACGTCGTTGAATCGAGCGCGGTCCAGGTTGCAGCGCGAGAACTCGCTGTTCGAGAGGTTCGAGTCGCAGCCGTGCACGTGGTGCTCGCAGTTGTGAAGTGGGATCAGGCTCATGGCGTTCTCCGTTGATGGCAATGGTTCACAGCGGCGCCACCATGAGCGCTGCGTCAAACTGTTGTTGCAGGCTCTCCGTCTTGCGCGCGAAGTCCGCGTGGTCGTCGCATTCGATGACAAAGCGCCCCGTGAAATCGGTGCAGTGCGCGCTCGGTGCGAGAAACTGGCCCGTCTGTACGTTGATCAGCTTCTGTCGAATCCAGTCCTGCACGAACTCCGCGGCACTGGGAACCTGTCTGACAAAGCCGGTGGCAATGCTTCGCATGCCCACGAGGCCCATCACGCCGGGTCGGGAGTGCAGTCCGGCCAGCAACCGGGTCTTGTCCGCCCCGCATTCCAGTTGGATGGCTGCGCGCGCGATATGGATGCCGTACTGGGCTTCGATCATCTGGACGATGCCTCCGCCGCCCGGCCGTATTGCCACTTCACAGAAGACGATCTCTTCGCCGGGTGTCACAAAGACTTCCATATGCGTGACCGCGCGCTCGATGCCGAGCGCCTCGATGACCTGCCGCGAGAACTCGCGCAGGCGGTCCAGCAGCACACCTTCGGTCAGGCTGGCCGTCACGAAGGGGGTGCCGCGCGCGTAGTCGATATTGCCCATGCCGGGGATGTAGGGCGCTACAGCGGTGAAGAGCACTTCGCCGTCCAGCACGATCGAGTTGGTGTGGTAAAGCACGCCGTCGATGTATTCCTCGGCTTCGAAGTCGCCCTCGACCTGCGCCTGCGTCCACGCTGCCGCGAGTTCGTCGGGATTGCTGACGAAATGCACCCCCCGGGATCCGTAGCCGCTGCGCGGCTTGACGACCAGGCGTCCGTGCTGGCGCAGGAGCGCAAGCGCATCTGCCTGGCTCTCGCCGCCGGTGTAGTGCGGGACGCGCAGACCGGCCGCCTGCACGATCCGCTTCATCTCGACCTTGTCGCGAAACCTTAATGCCAGCTCCGGCTGGACGCCCGGAATTCCGAGCTTGGAACGTACCGACGCGGCCAATTCCACGCAGCGTTCATCGATCGTGACGACGCCGTCGAACGGTGCTGCCTCGTGGACCGCGTGGAGCTGATCCAGCAGCGGCTCGTTACGGCTCAGGTCTCCGAAGTGTGTGGGCAGGACGCTGACGCCGGACCGATCGCCCAGCTTCTTAGCGGCACCCGGTTCGATGGCGGCAACGATCTCCGCGTCGATTGTCTCTAATACGCAGGCGCCGCTCAAATCGAAAAGCGCATGCGTGTCGCCGGTCGCAATCAGCAAGATCCTCTTGTTCATGGGAAGTCCTTTCGTGATCAGCCGAAGTGCGGCATGACTTCTTCAGCGAATGTCCGCAAGCCCCGCTGGACGACATCACCCGGTATGGTGGCCAGCTGAACGATCAGGATCAGCTCGTCCACGCCGGCGGCTTTGAACATGCCGACCTTGTCCCGGGCGATGGCGGGGTCGCCGATGATGGACAGCCCGTGACTGTTGCCTGCCACGAAGCGCGAGTTCTTCGCGATTGCATGCGCCATCGGCGACAGCGGATCGCGATCGATCTCGAGCGCACCCAGAGGTGGCCGCTTGTCGGTGAAGTAGTATTTGGCAAAGCTGTCGCGGAAGAACCGCGCACCGCGGAAGCCATGGCGGCAAGCCTCATCGTCGTCCGGCAGCACGCAGGTGTTCACCGTCACGCAGAAGTGTTCATTCTTAGCGTAGTTCTTGGGGGCAGGGGCGGCCCGATGCACGCTGCGATACAGGTCCACCTTCTGCTTGAGGTCCTCGAAGCTGGCCATGCTGAAATTCAGCGCGCCGAGACCCAGCTCCGCCACCCGCTGAAGGCTACGGGGGTTCGCCGTCGGCCCGAACATCGGGGGCAGCGGCTTCTGCACGGGCTTCGGAACGATATGGACCGGCGGGATCTTGTACGTGTCGCTGGACCACTCGAAGACCTCGTTCCGCCACATGGCCGGCACCATCTCGAGAGCCTCTTCCCATTGGCCGTGCAGATCCTCTTCGGGAATTCCGAAGGTCTTGGCTTCGACTACGCTGCTGCTCTTGCCCGATCCCCAGTTGACGCGTCCACCTGACAGGATGTCGAGAGTCGCCACCCGTTCGGCAATGCGCATCGGATGATTGAATCTATGGGGCGTGAGGGTCACGCCGTGGCCCAGGCGGATGCGCTCGGTGCGCGCGGCGACGAAGGACAGGAAGATTTCAGGGGCTGAGGAATGCGCGTACTCGTACAGGCCATGATGCTCGACGGCCCAAACGCAATGAAATCCGAGCTGGTCGGCCAGCACCGCCTGTTCAAGCGCTTCGTGAAACGTCCGTGCCTCCGTGCCGGGCTCATCGTTGGACATCTGCATTTCATAGAACAGAGAAAATTTCATGCCAGCCTCGTGAGTGGATTGTTGGGTGGTGTCAAGCGCGCAGCACCGCACAGCCGTAGGAGCGGCCGAAGGCGATGGCGCCGATCAGATAGTGGTCGCCCGCATTCAAACGACCCTGGCGCAGGCAGTCGTGCAGGTTGATCAGCGCATCGCAGCCGTAGATATGACCGCTGCGGCCGATGTTGTCGCTGAAGAGGCACTCCTCGCCCAGTCCGAACTGCCGCCCGAAACGTCGCCAAAAGTGCAGGTTCCCGTTGTGCGGAAGGACGGCGCGCAATTGCGAGGCTTGCAGCCCGGCGCGCTCCAATGTCCTGCTGGCCAAGGTCTGCATGGTTCGGGCCGAACTGAGGCTGTACTGCTGAGCCGACGCTGCGTCGGCCGGCGTGTCCATGTGCTGGAAATAGCGCCCTTGGGTGTGCACACCCGCCGCTAGCAGCTGCTTGTGCGGACAGTCGCGCTCCAGCAGGGCCACCACGGCGCCATCGCCTTCCATGGCGATGGCGTCGGTATTGCGATAGCGCTCCTGATGCACGATGTCGGCGCCCACCACCAGCACTCGGCGCAGTGTCGGGTCGCCGGCCATCAGGGCGGGTAGGAGGCGCAGTATCGTCAGGAAGGACACGCAGCGTTGCTGAGCGATGGAAAAACCCTGCGCGCGCGACATGCCATGGCGGCGGCGCAGCAATTGCACCAGCGTGTCCGGCGCAACCGGCACGCTCTCATGCAGCGAATGGAAATTGATCACCAGATCAATGGAGGCCGGCTGCACGTCGTTCTCGGCAAAGAACTTGTCACAAGCCCGTTCCACAAGCGAAGTGATCGATGCGCCTGCGTCGCGCGAGAAGGTCCCAAGCTCATAGTGGCGCATCTGGCCGACGAACGCCGCGTCTTTTCCGGCGGGCTCTGCCCATTCCCGATAGGCGTCATGCAGGTCACCCAGCAGATACGTGCTTGCGGCTATGCCCAGCTTGACGGCTTGGCTCATGGTGGGTTGTTGCAGCATCTTCATTACCTCGGTTTCGCCTCGCCGCCGGCGCGCCAACGCAGCAGCGCGCTGCCGACATATCCGCCTATCCCGATCGACCACGCCAGCAGCCACATGTCGCGCCGCACCGGCGCCGGCCCTCGCAGCAACGCCTCAAGGCTGACAAGCAAGTCGGCGCTGGCGAGATTCCCGAGGGAAGCCAGGTCGTGCTCGCAGATGCGCGTCGCCGGGATGCCCAGCCCCTCGTGAACGGCCTGCATCATGCGACGCTGCAGGCGTTGCGGCACCACCGCCCCCAGATCCGTGCCGCTCATCCCGTTGCGTGATAGCAGCGCCTTGATGCTCTCGACGGCCGCCTCGACGTACTGTGCCTCGAGCGAAGCCAATTGCGCCGGATCGAGCTGGCTCAATGGCTCGTGATCGACATGCTGGACCAGCACGTCGTGCAGGGTCAGCGACGAGCCGGGGCCTGCGCGGCGCAGCCAAGCCGCACCGGCCGCATCGCCGAGCAATGTGATGTCGCCGAGCCGGCGTGGCGCCGGCAGCATGCACTTGTCGGCGGCCACCAGAACCAGCTCTTGCGCCTCGCCAGCCTGCACCAGTCGCAGCGCCAGTTCCAGCGCGCGGAACGTTGACACGACATCGTTCTGCGAAATCGCCAAGGGCAGCGCTTCTTCGTCGCCGAGAAGGTGCTGGAGCCTGAAGGCCGGGTTCAGGTTACTGTTCTGCTCCGGCTGCACATGGGCGTACAGCAGGAAATCCGGCTTCGGTGTCTCACCCGATGCCAAGCAGGCATCGAGCAATGATTGCAGGGCTCGCGCCGCCATGTCCGATGCCGACATCGTGGCGTCACAAATGCACGTGCTGCGCAGTTTTGTTGCCGCGACAAACGCCTTGGCATTGGCCAGGTCGGGAAACGGCAACTCGGGAGCTTCGGCTCCGACTCCAAATCGCTGCATGTCTCCGTCCGCGTACGGCAATTGCTCCGCCGGCATGCCCAGGTGCCAGCGCACATCGCATTGCGCCAAGGTCATGGCCCAGTTCCTGTCTTCAAACTTTTGGCCCGCCAGGCCATGTTCGATGTCGACGGCCTTGGGCACGAAGCACGCGAGCCGCGCGATTTCAAGGGCTGTGCTTGTCATGCGATTCCCCAGATGTGGTCGGCCGGCAGTGTGTAGTACGGACGGCGCCGCAACAACTCCCATTCCTATGGGGGCGAAAGAGGCGACGACCCATCAAATTTGTGGGGTGGCAAGCCGCGATAGCAATGCAATGATCTCGCTCGCTCGAACGCGCCACGGTCATTCGGTCTGCGGCGAACCCCCCCCCACCCACTGCTGACGTTAGGAGGACGATGTGACTGTTCTGAACAAGGTTGATCTGGACCAGGCCAAGATCGAAGCCGATCTGAAGAACCTCGTGATTCGCGTGCTGCGCATCGAGATAGCACCTGCGGCGATCCAGCACGACACGAGCCCCTTCGATCTCGGTGCCGATTCGATGTCCGTCGTCGATCTCTTCCTGGCCATGGAGGACCAGTTCGGCATCAAGCTGAACGACGACGAACTGAGTCCAGCGGTCTTGACCAACTTCGGAACCATGCTCGGCTTTGTGATCAAGAAGCTCGAGTCGGCTTGAAGCAAAGAATGGTCGGGATGCCGATGGTGAGTATCTCCCGCTGTCACGAAAGGTTCCCATCATGACGCTGCGCATTGTTGCCACGTCGGCCTATGTGCCGGCGACGAGGCTGGGGTTGAATGAACTGCTGGACCCTCGCACGCTGCGCTCTCCGGTGCCGGAATGGGAGGCTACCTGCGAGCTGACCAAGCACATCTTCGCCATGCACGGCTACGACGCCGACGCGGTCTGCGATGCGGTGGCGACGGTGAGTGCCGTCGAGCTGCGCGGGCGGGCCGGTCTCGGCCAGGTGGCCGTCGAGCGCGAGCTGCGCATGCCCGAGATGTGCGTGACGGCGATGAGGCGGCTGCTCGAAGCCGCGCCGGCTGCGTCGCCGCAGGCCATCGTCCTGTGCCAGACCTCGCTGGACAACGATCACAACACCAATGTGTCGTCGGTCCTGCGCCTGCAGTGCGAACTCGGCCTGAATACCGGGGCCTTCGCCATCGGATCGCAGGATGCGGTATCGCCCTTCATCGCGCTGGGCCTGCTGCGCGACATGTTCAAGACCGACCCCGGCCTGCAGCGCGCGATGCTGTGCTCGGTCGAGCGCTGGCGCGAGCCGTACCCGCGCGTGATCGGTGCGCTGACCCTGCTCGGCGACGGGGCGGCAGCGTGGCTGCTCGAACCAGGTGACGGTCCGGGCTGGCATGTGCTCGACGTACGCAGCAGCACGCAGGCGCTTCCGGGCTTCGCGGAGCCCTGGTGCTACCTGCTTGGCCAGGCGAGCGTGCCCGACTTCGCGGCGCCCGTGGCGGATCTAATCCTGTCCATGCTGGCCGAGCGGCGCATGCAGGGTAGCGATCTGAAATGGACGCTGCCGCCCCATTTCAATCGCTCGGTGCTCGCGCGCGTGGAGGCGCTGTGCGGCATGCGCGGCGAGCGGCGCGGACCGTCGGATTTCGGCGAGCACGGCTATCTGTGCACCGTCGAGCCGCTGCTGCGTCTGCACGAGCTGCGGCAATCACCGCAACTCCGCGACGGAGACCTGGCGCTGGCCTGGGTCTGCGGCTTCGAGGGCGCCTGCGCGGCGGCCCTCTTCCAGTATCGCGACGTCGTCGCCACTCCTTCAACGCAGACGCATTGATCATGGCCCAAACAGAACCCGTGCTCGGAATCCGTTCCGCGGCCTACCACCTGCCGCCCCGTTCGTTCGACATCGGCGAATGGGCGCAGCGCCACGGCCTGGCCCGGGATCGGGTCGAGGCCCTGCGTGTCAACGGGGTGGGCCGCTATCACGACAGCTGCGACAGGCCCACGCGCGAGATGGCGCTGGACGCCGCAGCTGCAGCCTTCGGGAAGGCAGAGCTCGACGCGGCCGAGGTCGACGTCCTGATGTTCGCGCACACGGCCGTCGAGAGCGTCGTGCCGCCGCCCGCAAGTCTCACGAGCTTCCTGCAGTCCCGTCTCGGGATGAGCAAGGCGCGGTGCTTCTCCGTGGCGCAGCAGAACTGTGTCTCGCCGATCGTGGCCGTGCGACTGGCCGAGACCATGATGCGTGCGGACGCCTCGGTGCGCCATGTGCTCGTGGTGGCCTCGGATCAGATCCGCAGCGGGATCGATCATCTGCGGGTCATCGAGCTCGGTGGCATGCACAGCGACGGAGCCTGCGCTATGGTGCTGACGCGCGACTGGGAGCGCAACCGCGTCCTGGCGACGACGAACAGCACCGAGGCGCGCTACTACCTCGGCAGCCTCGAGGCGATGGAGTTCATCGAGGGCTACTACCTGTCGACCGCCGCGACGCTGCGTCGCGCCGTGCACGACGCCGGCCTGGAGATGAGTGACATCGGCGCGATTCTGCCGCATCACGTTGGCCTGACCGCGTGGCAGAAGGTGATGCGGTTCCTGCGCCTGCCGCCCGAGCGGCTCCACACCGACGGGTTCGCGAGCAAGGGCCATGTTTTCGGCTGCGACGCCATCATCGATTTCTCCGAATGGAAGGGCGGGGAAGATCGTCCGCTGGTGCTTTACTCGAACGGCCTGTGCGGGTGCTATGGCGCCATGGTGGTGGCGCCATGAGCGCGGAGCGGCGGCCCCCCTTCGGCGACGCGGCCGGCGTCATGACCGCCTCCGCCGTCCCGTCGCTCTGGCAGCGCTGGGACGGCGCCGAGGCCGGTGCGCTGACGCGCTTCGCCTTCACCATCGTTCTCGGCCAGCTGAGCCAGGTCGGGATGGCGGTGCTCAGCACGGTGATGATGGCGGAACTCGGCGGCACCGCGCTGGCTGCGGGCGGGCTGATCGGCAGCGTCCTGCTCTTCCTGAACCTGAGCCATTTCGGCGTGCTGCAGGGGATGATGCCGATGTTCAGCTCTGCGGTGAGCGCGCAGCAGCACGGGCTGGCCAGCAGCGTGCTGCGGGCCATGTTCGCGATCACGGTGCTGCTCGGCGTGCCGATGACGCTGCTGCTTCTGGCGCTACCCTGGCTGCTCCAGCTCGTGCCGTTGGCGCCGGGCGTGGCCGCAGCTGCCGAGCCTTATACGCTGTCGCTGCTGGTGGGCCTGCTGCCCGGCCTGCTGCTGACGGTGGCCAGGTCCACAGTCTATGCGGTGCAGCGTACCGCCTCGGCGGTGTGGATCGGGCTGCTGGGACTCTTGGTCAACTTGCTCGGCAACTTGGTTCTGATCAACGGCTGGTGGGGCATGCCCAAGCTGGGGTTGGCCGGCATCGGCTGGAGCATGAGTCTCAGCAACATCGTCATGCTTGTTGCCCAGCTCGCGGTGCTGCGAATGGGCAGCCTCACGAGTACCTACTTCCGCGCCGGAGGCGCGGGGCGCTGGTTTGATCGCGCGCTGTGGCGGCAGCTGCTGGGCACCGGCCTGCCCAATGGCGCGGTGCTCTTCATCGAGACCTTGTTGTTGAGCTCTTCCTACTGGCTGATGGGCTGGGTCAGCGTCACGGCGCTCGCGGCGCACACTGTGGTGATGCAGTGGCTGCAGGTCCTGCTGATCCTGCCGCTGGGCCTGTCGCAGGCAGCGATGGTCCGGCTGGCCGTGACGATAGGCAAGGGCGACCGCGACGCCGCTCTGAGCGTCTGCAATACCAGTCGGCAGCTGACCCTGGTGGTCGCCCTGGTCAGCGGCGCCGCGCTGCTCGTCTGGCCGCAGCCTGCGGTCGAGCTGATGCTCGATGCCAAGGCCCTGCCCATCGTCGAGGCTGCCGTCGGGTTCGTCCTGCTATGCGCCCTGACGCAGGGCCTGCGCGCCTGGGTCGTGGTGCTGGCCGCCATGTTGCGCGCCTGCCGAGAGGTGTCCGTGCTGTCGGCCGTGGCGTTCGGCTACTGGGGTGTCGGGTTCGGCTGCTGCTGGGGCCTGGCGATCGGACTCGGCTGGGGCGGGAAGGGCATCTGGGTGGGCTTGGCTGCCGGATTCGCGGTGGCGGCAGTGGCCTTGCACCGCCGCATGCAGTTGACGCAGGAATTCATTGATGAAGTCATCCACAAGGTACTGCAAGACCATGCGAAACATCACTGACATTGTTCGACTTTCTGCGCTCCGCGCACCCGCTGACCTGGCCCTCGTGGCTGGGGCGGAGCGCCTCAGCTACCTGGAGCTCTGGTGCCTGGTGACGGGTGCGTCGCAGGCGTTCGTCGACCTGGGCGTGGAGCCGGGTGATCGCGTGGCCGTCTGGTTGGACAAGCGCGTCGAGACGGTCGTTGCCATGCTCGCCGCGGCGCATATGGGCGCCGTGTTCGTCCCCTTGAATCCGCAGCTCAAGCCTGACCAGGCCTGCCACATCCTGAAGGACAGCGAGGCCAGTCTGCTGGTCACCACCAACCTGCGGGCTGCGCAGTTAGGTGAGCTATTGAAGCAGCAGCACAGCCTGCTGACGGTGATGCTGGTGGATAACAACCCCGCAGCGCGGCCCGACCTGGGACAGACCGTGGTGGGGTGGTTGGAGCTGATGGCGCGGGCCCTGCGAACCGAGGATGTTCCGGCCGTAATCCTGGACGACGATATTGCAGCGATCCTGTACACGTCCGGCTCCACGGGCCGTCCCAAGGGGGTGGTGCTGTCGCATCGCAATTTGATCGAGGGCGCGCGCAGCGTCGTCGAGTATCTGGGTAACGGTCCGCACGATCGCATTCTTAGCGTGCTGCCCCTGAGCTTCGATGCGGGGCTCAGCCAGGTGACCACCGCCTTTTTCAGCGGCGCCAGGGTCGTGCTGCACAACTACCTGCTGGCCAAGGACGTGGTGAGCGTATGCGAGAGCGAGGGGATCACCGGCATCACCGGCGTACCCGCGCTGTGGCACCAGCTCGCCGGCGCAGACTGGCCGCATGGCGTGGGCGCGCCGCTTCGCTACTTCGCCAATACCGGCGGGCATATGCCACGGGGGCTCCTGCAGCGCCTGCGCGAGGCCTTCCCGGCGGCGCGGCCCTTCCTGATGTACGGGCTGACCGAAGCATTCCGCTCAACCTACCTGGATCCTTCCGAGCTCGACCGGCGTCCCGAATCGATCGGCAAGGCGATCCCGAACGCTCGGATCCTGGTGCTGCGTCCCGACGGCACCGAATGCGGCCCGGACGAGGTCGGCGAGCTCGTCCATCTGGGCGCCCATGTCGCGCAGGGCTACTGGAAACGGCAGGATCTGACCGAGCACCGCTTTCGCCCTTTCCACGATCCGGCGGCCCCGGGCTTGCGGCCGCGCACGGCAGTCTGGTCGGGCGATCTGGTGCGCCGTGACGCCGAGGGTTTCCTGTACTTCGTCGAGCGCGGGGACAGCATGATCAAGACCTCGGGATACCGCGTCAGTCCCACCGAGATCGAAGAGGTCGTGCTTGCCTCCGAGGGTGTCCTGGAGGCGGTGGCCGTCGGCGAAGCACATCCCGAGTTGGGTCAGCAGATCGTGGTCTACGTGGTCGGGCAGGAGGGCTGCAAGTTGCCAACCGTGCTTGAGCATTGCCGTAGAAAGCTGCCCCAGTACATGGTGCCGGCCCGCTTCATCGCAATGAAGTCGCTTCCGCTGAACGGGAACGGCAAGTACGACCGCAACCTTCTGGCGGCGCAACTCCGCCCCGAGGCTGCCAGCAAGACCATCGACGGAGATCGACCATGAGCAAGACCATTCAGGACTGCATTGCCGAAAGTTTCAGCCTTCGCTACAGCGACATCCAGAGCAGTGTGCGCGACACGGCGCAGCGCTTCGGCCAGCGCCTGAGCCGCAGGCTGGCTGCCTGCGGGGTCGGCAGTCGCCGCGAGGAGCGCGAGCGCATCCTGCTCGATGGCGCGCAGCTTGGCCTGGAGCACTTCGCGCTGCGTTCCCGCGCGTGCGGTGACGAGGGCGCGGGCGATGAAACGGCGGATCCGCTGATGCTCGCGTTGGTCAGCGAGGAACTCGGCGCGGCTGATCTCGAGTCCGCCGTGGACCTGCTGCTGCCTGTCTGCGCGGCTTGGCTCGCCGATGCGGCCGGCCCGAGCTTTCTCGACGACGAGGAGCGGGGGCGGCTGCTCTCCGGCCAGCTGAGCGTTGCCCTGGCGGCTGGCGATTCGCACGGCGGCGCCTGCCTGTTCGGACGGTCCGACGCCGTGCTGGCGGTGGGGCCTGCCGTGACGGCCGGGGGCCTCGCGCTTGCATGCCTGACGGGCGACATGCTGGCGCGGTCGCGCCAGGACCTGGAGGAGGCGGGCTTCGAACGGCTGGGATTCCGGTTGCTCAACGCCCAGGCCATGGCGGGCGCCGCGAACTATCGCGCCGACGTGGCCGCGCTGGACGCCGCGCGATCCAGCGTCGGTCTGGCGCTCGGCGGCGCGCTGGTGGGGGCGATGCGTGCGGCGACCGAGTTTGCGCTTGGCTACGCGGAGGAGCGTCAGAGCTTCGGCCGGCCCATCATCCAGCATCAGTTGGTGGCGGCCCGCCTGGCGGACATCCTGATCCAGTTCGAGTCGAGCAAGCTGTTGCTGTGGCAGGCGGCCAGCCGGCCGGACAGAGTCGGCTTGCCGATGCTCGCAGCCCAGCTGCGCGACGCTTCGCAGCATGTGTTTCGCGATGCCTTGCAGATCGGCGGCGCGCACGGCTACGTGGACGGGTTGCCGACCGCGAAATGGTTGCAGAACGGTGCGGCTATCAGCGCCTGGCTGTGCGAGTTCGTCGGCCCCTACGGCCTGTATCCGGCGCAGCTGAGCCAGCTCGCGCAGCAGCCAGGCCAGGACCTGGTCAGTCAAGAGTGAGAGCAATATGAATGTCATCGGCATCAGCGGGCTGACGCACGCTGTCCCATTCCAGCGTCGTGCGCAGCCCGGACTCGACGAGCGCGAGTACCGCCTGACACAGGGGCACGATTCCGCCGCCGTGCTGGTGCGCGACGGGGAGGTCGTGGCCGCCGCCGCGCAAGAGCGCTTCTGCGGGGTCACCCACACGGGCGAGTTCCCGGCGGATGCGATCCGCTACTGCCTGAAGGAGGGCGGCATCGACATCCACGACGTCGACGAGGTGGTCCACGGCTTCGACTACACGCGCCTGGAGCAGTTGCTGAGCATTGGCGAGCATGGGGCGCAGTTCTACCGGGAAGTGCTCTCGCGCGATGCGCAGCTGGATGCGGTGAAGAAAGCGTTCCCTGGATTCGACTCCAGGCGGTTCGTGCAGATGGATCATCACCTCTCCCATGCCGCGAGCGTCTACTACACCTCGGGCTGGTCCGACTGTCTGGTGATGGTCATTGACGCGCAGGGCGAGGCCGTGAGCGCCTCGGCCTACGAGGGGCGCGATGGCCGGCTGCGCGAACTGGGTCATGTCTCGGCCAGCGACTCGGTCGGCATTCTCTATTCGCTGGTGACGTTTCACCTGGGCTTCGACTTCAACGCCGACGAATACAAGATCATGGGCTTGGCGCCCTATGGCGATCCTGAACGCTTCAAGGGATTCTTCGAACGCGAGCTGCGGCTGCTCGACGACGGCGGCATCGACATCCCGATGCTGAAGCTGAACAAGACGCCCGAGGAACGCATGCGGTACCTGGGCTCGCGCGCCTATCTGGCCGAGCACCTGCTGCCCGCGCGTCTGCCTGCGGGAGAGGTCGGGCAGGTCCACTCCGACGTGGCGGCGGCTCTGCAGCAGCGGCTCGAGCAGGCCGTTTTCCACCTGTGCCGCTATTACCAGGCGTTGACCGGCCACCGACGCCTGGCCTATGCGGGCGGCGTGGCACTCAACTGCAGTGCCAGCGGTGCCCTGCGCCGCAGCGGCCTGTTCGACGAGGTTCATGTCGGACCCGCTTCGGGCGACGACGGCTGCGCTATGGGCGCGGCCCTGCACCGCGCGTCGCTGTGCCGGCCGCTGGCGGTACGCCGGCTGTCCACCCCTTATCGGGGTCCGTCGAGCAGCGCGCAGGACATCGAGAACGCGCTGGCGCAGTTCGGTGATCGCATCGAGGTGCAACGGTTCGACTCGCTGGCGCAGACCTGTGCCGCGGCCAGCGCCTGCATCGCTGCGGGCGAGGTGATCAGCTGGTTCCGTGGCCGCATGGAGTTCGGCGCGCGCGCATTGGGCAATCGCAGCATCCTGGCCGATCCGCGCCACCCGGACATGCGCGAACGTATCAACCGCGCAGTTAAGAAGCGCGAGGCATTCCGCCCCTTCGCCCCGGCGGTGCTGCGCGAGGAGGCCGCGACATGGTTCGAGCTGGAGCCGCAGGCCGAGCTCCCGTACATGACGATGGTGGCCCGCGTGCGCGAGCCCTGGCGCGCGCATTTCCCAGCCATCACCCATGTCGACGGGACGGCGCGAGTCCAGACCGTCGAGGGCTCGGGCAATGCGGCCTTCCATGCCCTGCTGCTGGCCGTGCGCGAGCGCACCGGCTGCGGCATGGTGCTCAACACCAGCTTCAATGTGAAGGGGCAGCCCATCGTCCCCACCGCCAGCGAAGCCATCGCAACTTTCCTGAATACCGGCATCGACGCCCTGTTCATCGAGGACTTCCTCGTGACGCGCGGGCGCGCGGAAGGAACCCAAGCATGATCCAACTCGATATTGACCGGCTCGGCGACTTCGCCCGGGCCCAGCAGGCTTCGCTCGGTTGCGACTTCAACGCGCTGATCGCGGCGATCGAACGGCACTCTCCCCATACCGACCGCACCGGGGAGATTCCGGATGCCTTCTGGGACGAGGTCGACGTGCGTGGGCTGAACATGATGCTCGTGCCGCGTCAGTTCAATCCGGAAGGCCATCTGCCTTCGGCTGTGGAGCGCGTGTCGCTTTACGAGGAGGTCGGTCGCGCCGATCCCGGGTATGCGATCGCGCTGCCTGGTCCGGGTCTGTCGATGCCACCGCTCAGCGCACTCGGCTCGCAGGAGCAGCAGGCGCGCTTCTTCTCGATCTATCGATCGGACCTGCCGCGCTGGGGCGCCTTCGCGATCACCGAGCCCCATGCCGGATCGGATGCCACGGCCTTACGGACCACGGCGCGCCGCTGCGCCGGAGGCTATGTGCTCAATGGCAGCAAGTGCTTCATCACGAACGGGGCGCGTGCCGACCAGGTGGTGGTGTTCGCGACGCTGGACACTTCGCGCGGCCGGTTCGGGATCCGGGCGTTCGTGGTGGATCGAGACACCCCCGGCTTCGAGGTCGTGCGTACGGAGCGGATGCTTGGATTGCGGGCGAGCCAGTTGGCCGTGCTGTCCTTCCAGGATTGCGAGGTCGGCGAAGACAGGCTTTTGTGGGGGCCGCATGTCGGTCGGCATCTCGATGCCTTCTCTGGCGCGCAGGGCGCCTGGGATTTCATGCGTCCGATGCTGACCAGCGTGATCGTAGGAACCTGCCGTCGCATCCGCGATGCGCTGGCGGAGCTGCTGAGCGAGGGTGGGGCGAGCCGGCGCCTGAGCGGCCGCGATGTGGAGACGATCCTGCTCGAAATGGATCGGAAGATCTACGGCGCCCGCCTGCTGGGCCTGAAGGCGGCCTGGAAGTTCGACCACGGCATTCCGATGTCGAAGGACGCCTCCATGGCCAAGGCCTACGCGTCGCGGGTGGCCATGGAACTGGCCGAACAGGCCCTGCGCATCGCGGGCGTGCAGGCGCTGCGCCCCGGGTCCAGGCTCGAACGCGCCTATCGGGACGCGAAAGCCTTCGACATCCTGGAAGGGACCGGAGACATGCAGAGGCAGATGGTCAGCAGCATGCATCGCCGTGACCGTGCGGACTTCGCGGCTCTGATCAACACGACATCATGACTGACACCCGACACAACATGACGCTGGGTCATGCCGGCGCGCCGCTCTCATGGCCCGTTCACGCGAATGCCTTGCAGGTTGGCGGCATGACGCTGCCCGAACTGGCCGCGCGCGTCGGACGCACACCGTTCTACGTCTACGACCGCGCGCTGCTGGCGCAGCGGATCGCGGCGCTGCGGGCCGCATTGCCGACGAGCGTCGAGCTGCACTATGCGGTGAAGGCCAATCCGATGCCGGCGCTGGTCGGCTGGATGTCCGGGCAGGTCGACGGCTTCGACGTGGCTTCCGGCGGCGAACTGCAACTGGTGCTGGACACCGGCATGCCGGTCCGGGACATCAGCTTCGCCGGCCCGGGAAAGACGGAGGCCGAGCTGGAACAGGCGCTGATGGCCGGGGTGCTGGTCAATGTTGAGTCGATGCGCGAGATCCGACTGCTCGGCGAGCTGTCCCGGCGCTATGGTCGCGCGGCGCGCGTGGCGGTGCGCGTGAACCCGGACTTCGAGCTGCGCTCGTCCGGGATGCGCATGGGCGGCGGTGCAAAGCCCTTCGGCATCGATGCCGAAGCGGTACCGCAGGCGCTGCATGAGATCCGGTCCCGAGAGCTCGATTTCGAAGGGTTTCACATTTTCTGGGGCTCGCAGAATCTGGATGCTGCGGCTGTCTGCGAGGCGCAGACCAAGGCCTTCGCGTTGGCGGTGCGTCTGAGTGAACACGCCCCGTGTGCGCCGCGCGTGCTCAACCTGGGCGGCGGCTTCGGCATCCCGTACTTCCCGAACGACCGCCCGCTCGATCTCGCGGCGGTCGGCGCGCACCTGCATGAGCTCGCGGCGACGGCGGCGGGCGAACTTCCGTCGGCGCGACTGGTGATCGAGCTGGGGCGCTATCTCGTCGGCGAAGCCGGCCTCTACGTGTGCCGTGTCCTCGATCGCAAGGTCTCGCGCGGCGAGGTCTTCCTCGTGACCGATGGCGGGATGCACCATCATCTGGCCGCCAGCGGCAATTTCGGGCAAGTTCTACGCAAGAACTATCCCGTGCTGATCGGCAACCGCGTGCAAGGGGAGCAGGGTGGGACGGAGGTGGTCTCGGTCGTAGGCCCGCTCTGTACGCCGCTTGACTTGCTGGGTGACCGCATGGCCCTGCCGGTGGCGCAGGACGGGGATCTGGTGGTGGTCGCCCAGTCGGGGGCCTATGGCCTGTCTGCAAGTCCGACTGGCTTCCTTGGGCACCCGGGGCCGGCCGAAGTACTGGTTTGAGCGGGGCCGAGCCGCAGGTCCCGAGCGGCCCGGCCCGCAGCCCGACGAAGCCTCGCAACCAGAGCCTGCTCAACAACGGGCCCTAGCCCATCGAACCAAACTGTTCCAGCAAAGGAGCGGCGGCCGAATTAGAGAAGAAGAAATCCGGGTCGGTGGCAAGCCAGTGACTCGACCGGACAGCGGCTTGTAGCCGGTTGACGGCGTCCGTCTTGCGCATGATGTTCTTCAGATGGAACACCACCGTGGATTCGCAGATCTCGAGTATCTGGGCTACCTCGCCGGCGGTCTTGCCGGCACAGATCCAGTGTAGGCACTCGGTCTCGCGGGCGGAGAGGCCCTCCTTGCGCGGCTCACGTCCCTGCTCCACGATCAAGCGATAGACAGCATCCTGCAAGTAGGAGCCCAGCAGCTTGGCGGTGGCCATGTCGGTCCAGCTCCGTCTGCCCGCACCCGTGGTGTCGGCGTAGTTCAGGCTGAGCAGTCCCCAGGCCCCACCCACGCCGCGCAATGGCACGCTCACACCGTTGAGCAGGCCGAACTGCCTGACCTGTTCCGTGAACGGTAGAAACTGATCCAGACCTACTGCGGCGGGGCAGCGCAAGTCCCGCCAGTCGATCGGCGTGGAGCGCAGTCTGCAGTGGTGCAATACGGGGTCCACGTGGAAGTACTTATGTCTAAGGTAGATCTCCGACCAGTCTTCCGGATAGTTTGTCAGCGTGAACTTGCTGTACCTCCCCGTCATGGTCGGCATCACCATGGTAAGGAGGAACTTGTCGAATCCAAGGCCTTTGCAGACCCTGCCGAGCGTCGCCTTCAACTCGGCGACGTTACCGACGGAATCCAGTTCGTTGAAGACTTCCGCCAACGCCTGAGTGCTGGCGAATGGTCTTTCGTCGATGTGATACATCTGCTCCCCTCCATCCCATGCCACACGCATTTATTGCTGCGGTTGTCCTGGTCATCGATGGTCTGTGGGGCGCTCTTCGTCAGCCGTCAGTCATCGTTCTGGCCACCCTTCAGGTGGTGGCATTTGCCAGTTCAATAGCGCGTGCGAGTCTATGAAAAGGATCTGAGGCATCAAGCTGTCAGAGCTTACAGTTCCATCACCCTGAAGATGGGCGGTGCGAGCTTGGGTGGCCGGCCCCGTCTCGACGAGCCCGTCGGTGCGGTCCATGCATCATGGTACGCAGCATTTCCCGGCGCACCGCGTGGTTCATTCAGCGGCACGCCTCGATTGCCGTCAGACGTTGAACAGGAAGTTCAGCACATCGCCATCCTTGACGACGTACTCCTTGCCCTCGGCCCGCAT
>NZ_JAQOWX010000179.1:4184-7219 GCF_028462495.1 Paucibacter sp. XJ19-41 | reverse complement strand
CCCGGCCGCGCCGCGCGGCTGGGTCAGCGCCCGCACCATCGCGCCGGCCACGCGGGGATGCAGGGTCGCCTCGCCGCGCGCGGCCCGCTCGATCGCCTGCACCAGCTCGGCCGGCGGCGTGTCCTTCAGCAGATAAGAGATCGCGCCGGCACGCAGCACCTCCAGAACCGGCTCGTCGCCCTCATGGCTGGTCAGCAGCAGCACCTGGGAGTCGGGGCTGACACGGCGGATCTCGCGCGTCGTCTCGACCCCGTTCATGCCCGGCATCAGCAGGTCCATCAGCACCACCTGGGGCCGCTCGCGCTGTGCCAGCTCGATGGCCCGCGCACCCTCGCCCACCGCGCCGACCAGGCGGAACTCGCCATGGGCCTCCAGCACTGCGGCAATGCCGTAGCGCACCAGCGCATGGTCGTCACAGATCAGCACCGAAATCATGATGGCCTCGCCTCCTGCTTGAACTTGAAACTCACGGCCAGGCGGCAGCCTTGGCCCGGCGCGCTGTCGAGATGCAGTGCCCCCTCGGGCAGGGCCGCGGCGCGCTCGCGCATATTGGTCAGTCCATGGCCGCTGGCCGTGGCCGCCGCGTCGAAACCGCAGCCCTCGTCGGCGATCAGCAGCTCGGCGCGGCCCGCGTCGGCCTGCCAGGACAGGCACACCCGGCGCGCCCGGCCATGGCGCAGCGCATTGGCCACCGCCTCGTTGGCGATGCAGGCCAGCTCATGCGCCTGCTCGATCGGCAACACCAAGCCGTCCGGCAGCTCCAGCCGCAGCGCCAGATGGGCATGCCAGGGCTGCAGCCGCAGCGCCAGCTCCTCGCGCAGGTCCTGGCACCGCGCCGCCTCCAGCGGCTTCAGCCGCGACAGCATGGCCCCCAGATCGCGGTGCACTGCCTGGTTCTGTGTCGCGGCCTCGGCCAGCAGCAGCGCGGCCTTGGCGGGCCGACGTTCCAACCATTGCTGGGCCGCGTGCAGTTGCAGCCCGGTGGCGAAGACCTGCTGCTTAATGCTGTCGTGCAGATCGCGCGCCAGGCGCTGGCGCTCCTGCAGCGCGGCCAGCTCGCGGCCGGTCTCGACATGGGCCTGCAACTGGCCGGCGACCTGGTTGATTGCACGCGCATGTTCGCCCAGCTCATCACGCGAATCATCGGCCAGGCGCATCGAAAAATCGCCGTGCGCCCAGCCCTCGGTCAGTTGGGCCAGGCGGCGCAGCCGGTAGGCCAGCCACCAGGTCAGGCTCACGCCCAGCAGCAGACCCGGCAGCGCCACCAGCAGCACCAGCCAGCCGAAGAAGCTGCCGGCATCGCTCAGCGTGCTGCGCATGTTCTTCCAGATATCGAAACGCGCATAGTGGCGCACCAGCAGCGTGCTGCCGTCGCCCAATGGCAGCACCAGCAAGCGCTCGGCCGCCGACACCTGCTCCAGCCGCTGCGGCCCCGGCAGCCATTGCGCGGGCAGGGCCAGCACGGCATTGTCGCGCAAGGCCACACGGCGCCCGCCATCGTCATACAGCGCCAGACTGACCTGCGGGTCGGAGGACTCGCGGATGCCATAGAACCCATCGGGGCCATCGACATTCAACAGGCGCTGCTGGATCGAGTCCAGCATCTGCGTCACCAGCGCGCGGTCCCCTCGTCGGCCCTGCAGCACGCGTAGCTCGGTCTCGATCAGCTGGCGCAAGTGGGCCGGCGTCACGACCTGGCGGAAGGCCTGGCCATCCAGAACCGGGCTCAACGCCAGCGACACCAGCATGCTGCCCAACAGGGTCACGACGATGGAGCCCAGGCTCAGCTTCCACCACAGGGATTGCCACAAACGCAAGATCTCGCTCCACTCCCGGTCCTCACAGCAAGGCCGCCCGGCCAGCATAACGACCTCGGATGTGCGCACNACAGGGATTGCCACAAACGCAAGATCTCGCTCCACTCCCGGTCCTCACAGCAAGGCCGCCCGGCCAGCATAACGACCTCGGATGTGCGCACTGCGCGCCCAGTAGGTCTGCAGACCCAGCCACTCGGCCGCTGGACCCAGCCATTCGCCGCACGACTCAGGCGCGCAGCGCCGACTCTGCCTACATTGCGCCACTTTCATTGGCCACGCAGTCCGGAGTCTTTCCTTGCCCGCCCATCGTTTCTCCCACCCCTTTCCCGCCCGCCGGCTGTTCGCGCCCGGGCTGGTCCTGTTGCTGCTGCAAGGCTGCAGCGATGCGCCCGCGCCGACGCCACAGGACAGCGCCACGATGCGCGTCACCACCCTGCTGGTGCGCCCGCAGGAGGCCCAGGCCGTGCTGGAACTACCGGGCCGCATCGTCGCGCGCCAGCCGATGCAGCTGCTGCCGGCCGTGCATGGCCTGCGCGTCGAGGCCGTGCTGGCCGACGCCGGCGAGCTGGTGAAGGCCGGCCAGCCGCTGGTGCAGCTGGATACGCGCAGCCAGCGCCACGAGCACGAGGAGGCGCGCCAGCAACACCGCCGCCTGCAGGCCCTGGCCGAGGCCGCACAGGCCCAGCTGGGGAAGGCCGAGGCCAGCCTGGCGCTGGCGCGCGCCACCGACGAGCGCTACCGCCTGGCGGTCGCCACCGGCGCCGTCAGCCAGCAGGACCAGCAGGACCGCGCCAGCACCCTGGCCCAGCAGGAAGAGGAGCGCAGCAACGCTGCCCAGCAGGCCCAGGCCGCCCGCTCCGAGCTGGCCGCTGCCGCCGCCAAGCTCGCGCAGGCGCAGCAGCGTCTGGACGAGACCCTGCTGCGCGCGCCGTCCGCCGGCCGCCTGTTTGAGCGCCACGTCGAGCGCGGCATGTTCAGCGACACCGCATCAACCACGCCCTGGTTCCTGCTGGCCGCCGACGGCGATCGCGAGTTCGAGGCCTGGGCCGATGTGCAGCGCCTGGCCGGCCTCGCGCCCGGGGCCGCGGTCAGCGTGCAGCTGGAGGGCCAGGGCCTGGCGCTGCTGCAGGGCAAGCTGCGCAGCGTCGAGACCGGCCAGGGCCAGGAGTCGCGCCGCGCTCGCCTGCGCATCGCGCTGCAGGGCAACGCGATGCCGCC
>NZ_JAQOWX010000179.1:0-4070 GCF_028462495.1 Paucibacter sp. XJ19-41 | reverse complement strand
CTGGGCGTCGCCGCGCTGGCCCGGCTGCAGGGCCCGGCCCTGCAGGGCACGCCGCTGCCGGCGGGCGCGCTGCAGTTCGATCCGAGGCCCTGGGTCTTCGTCGTCGATGACAAGCAGCGCCTGCGCAAGCGCCATGTGCGCCTGGCGCCGGACCAGCAGCTGGTCGTCGAGGGCTTGGCCCCGGGCGACCAGGTGGTGCGCGGCGCGGCCGCCCTGCTCAACGAAGGCCAGCGCATCACGCCGGTGCCGGAGGCCAAGCGATGAGCCTGAAGATCTCTTCCTGGGCGATCGCCAAGCCGACGCCCATCGTGCTGCTGTTCCTGCTGCTGTCGCTGGCCGGCATCGTCGCCTTCAACAAGCTGCCGGTCGCCGGCGACCCGCGCGTCGAGCTGCCCATCATCAGCGTCGACGTCGCGCAGCCCGGCGCCACGCCGCAGGAGCTGGAGACCAATGTGGCGCGGCGCCTGGAGGAAGGCCTGGCCGGCCTGCCGGGGCTGAACAACCTCAGCACCACGATCGCCAACGGCCAGGTCTCGATCACTGCCGAGTTTCAGCTGGAGGCCAATATCGACCGTGCCGCCAGCGATGTGCGCGACGCGGTGAGCCGCATCCGGCCCGAGCTGCCGGCCCAGATCGGCGAACCGCTGGTGACGCGAGTCGATGTCTCGGGCTGGGCGTTGCAGAGCTTCTCGGTTTCGGCCGAGGGCGTCGACGAGATGGAGCTGAGCCGCCGCATCGACGAGCAGCTCGGACCCAAGCTGCTGGGCGTCACCGGCGTGCAGCAGTTCAAGCGTCTGGGCGGCGCCAAGCGCGAGCTGCGCATCGAGCTGGACCCGGCACGCTTGAGCGCGGCCGGCGTCAGTGTCGCCGAGCTGGCGCGCCAGCTGCAGCTGGGCGAGACCAATATCCCGGCCGGCACGGTGCGCGACGGCGACGAGCGCATGCGCCCGCTGCGCGTGCTGGGCGCCAGCACCGATGCCCAGACCCTGGCCAAGCGCCTGGTGACCCTGGACAAGGGCCGCAGCATCGCGCTGGGCGAGCTGGGCCGGGTGGTGGACGAGGGCAACGAGCCGAACGGCTTCGCGCTATTGAACGGCCAACCGGTGCTGGTGCTGGAGGTCTACAAGAAGCGCGGCGCCTCCGAGCTGAAGCTGGCCGAGGGCGTGGCCCGTGCGCTGGACGAATACCGGCAGGCGCATCCCGAGATGCGCATCGAGCTGTTCGAGGACAACGTCGAGTTCACCCGCATGAGCTACGGCGGCGCGCGCGACACCCTGCTGGAGGGCGCGCTGCTGACCGTGCTGGTGGTCTGGTTCTTTCTGCGCGACTGGCGCGCCACCCTGCTGGCCGCGGCGGCGATCCCGCTGTCGCTGCTGCCGACCTTTGTCGCGATGCACTGGCGCGGCTTCCAGCTCGACAGCGTGACCCTGCTGGCGCTGATCCTGGTGATCGGCATCCTGGTGGACGACGCCATCGTAGAGATCGAGAACATCGCGCGCCGCATCGAGAACGGCGAGGCGCCGCGCGAGGCCGCAGGGCGAGGCGCCGATGCGCTGGGCCTGTCGGTGGTGGCAATCACGATGACCATCGTCGCGGTGTTCCTGCCGGTCAGCTTCATCGGCGGCGTAGTCGGCAAGTACTTCACCGAGTTCGGCCTGACCACCACCTTCGCGGTGCTGGCCTCGCTGTGCGTGGCGCGCCTGGTGACGCCGATGATGTGCGCCCGCTGGATGCGCCCCCATCATGGCGGCGAGGTAGCGCCGGGCCGCATGCAGTTGGGCTATCTGCGCCTGCTGGACTGGGTGATGCGGCACCGCCGCGCCTCGCTGGGCACGGGCGGCTGCCTGCTGCTGGCGACCTTCGGCCTGCTGTCCCTGCTGCCCTCGGGCTTCATGCCCGAGACCCGGCCGCAGGCGATCCCCGTCTACTACGAGCTGCCGCCGGGCGCCAGCCTGCGCCAGTCGGTGCAGGCCGCCGAGCAGCTGCGCGCCGCGATCGCCGGCGTTCCCGACATCGCCGGCGTGTTCGCCTACGAGCGGGGCAGCCCGGACCAGGGCGCGCTGCGCCTGCAGTTGGCGCCGCCCGGTGAACGCAGGCTGGCGGCCGCCGAGCTGGAGCAGCAGCTGCGCGAACGCCTGGCCAGGGTGCCGGACCTGCGCGCCAACCTGCTGCTGGGCGGCTGGGCAAAGGACCTGAGCCTGAGCTTCGTGTCCGCCGACCCGGGCAAGCTGGAGCCGGCGATGCTGCGCCTGCTGCGCGAGGCCACCGAGCTGCCGCTGCTGCAGGATCTCGGCCTGGACCAGGGGCGGCCGCTGACCAGCCTGGACCTGCGCCTGCGTCCCGAGGCGGCCGCCCGCCTGGGCGTCGACGCCAGCACGCTGGCCGACGCGATGCGCCTGGCCACCCTGGGCGCCAGCGATACCGCGCTGCCGCGCATCGTGATCGACGGCAAGCTGGTCGCGGTGCGCCTGCGCCTGGCCGGCGGCCAGGCCCTGGCTATCGAGGCATTGCGCCAGCTGCCGATCCCGACCGGCAACGGCGGCGTGGTGGCACTGGAGACGGTGGCGACGATTGAGCCAGGCAGCACGCCCTCGAGCCTGAACCGCCTGAACCGCGAGCGCGTGATCCAGCTGCAGGCCAACCTCGCACCGGGCGTCTCGCTCAGCGAGGCCATTGCGGCCATCGAGGCCCTGCCCGCCTACCGGGAGCTGCCCCCCGGCGTGCGCCTGGCGCCCTATGGCGACGCCCAGCACATGAACGAGATGTTCGAGCGCTTCGCGATGGCCGCGCTGTTCGGCCTGGTGGCGGTCTATGCGGTGCTGGTGCTGCTGTTCGACGACTGGCTGCAGCCGCTGTCCATCATGCTGGCGCTGCCCCTGGCGCTCAGCGGCGCCTCGATCGCGCTGCTGCTGGGCGGGCATTCACTGAACCTGTCCACCGTGATCGGGCTGCTGATGCTGTTCGGCATCGTCGCGAAGAACTCCATTCTGCTGGTGGACTTCATCATCGAGGCGCGCCGCGACGGCCAGGGCCTGGACGAGGCCATCACCCAGGCCGGACGCGAACGGGTGCGCCCCATCGTGATGACCACCTTGGCGATGGTCGGCGGCATGCTGCCGGCCGCACTGGGCTGGGGCCATGACGACGGCTTCCGCGCGCCGATGGCGGTGGCCGTGATCGGCGGCCTGATCAGCAGCACCCTGCTGAGCCTGTTGTTCGTGCCGCTGGTCTATCGCCAGCTCGAACAGCTGCGCCGGCGCCTGAGTGGCAAGAAGAAGCAAGAAGTCAACAAGGAAGAACAAGCATGCTGATCAAGCATTCGCTGAGGCGGGCGGCCCTGTTGCTTGCAACAAGCCTGCTGCTGGCGGCCCGACCCGGCCTGGCCCAGGACGGTGAGGCGCTGCGCCTGGAGCCGGCGGCCGAGACCCTGATCGAGCGCGGCGTCAAGAACAGCGCCGAGCTGGCCGGGGCGCTGGCCAAGCTGCGCGAGGCCGAGGCCGAACTCGGCATCGCCCGCGCCGACGGCGCTCCGAAGCTGGACCTGAAGGCCGAGGCCGGCAAGGCGCATGAGCAGCGCAGCGACGGACAGAAATCGAGCCGCGTCGATGGCCAGCGCCGCCAGGCCAATCTCACCTTCCGCTGGGAGCTGGACCTGTTCGGCCGCCAGCGCGCCCGCAGCCAGGCGGCGCAGGCCCAGCAGGCCGCGGTCGAGGCCGATCTGCAGGCCGCGCGGCTGGCGCTCGCCAACTCGCTGCGCGCCGAGCTCCTGCGCCTGCGCAGCGCCGGCCTGGCACAGCGCCAGCGCGGCGAGCTGCTCGCCACCCTGCAGCACCAGCAGCAGCTTGAGCAGATGCTGCTGGCCGCTGGCCTGCGCGGCGCGGGCGATCAGCTGGAGGGCGAGGCCGAGCTGGAGCAGCGCCGCGCCGAGCTGGCCCAGCAGGAACAGCAGCGCCAGCATGCGCTGCTGCGCCTGGTTCGGCTCAGCGACATCGAGGCGGGCGAATGGCAGGCGCTGGCCGATGGCCCGCTGCCCGAGCATCGGGTCCCGGCGCAGCTGCCGCTCCAGAGCC
>NZ_JAQOWX010000178.1:0-7742 GCF_028462495.1 Paucibacter sp. XJ19-41 | reverse complement strand
GCGCGGCCCTGGTCGTGAAACTGCCCGAGGCCGCCGGCGGAGCGGCCCGCTACGCGCTGCTGCAGCCGGCGCATGCCCCGGCCCCCGCCCTGCCCGCGCTGGCCGAGGCCGACTGGCAATGGCTGGAGGTGCAGGCCGGTCTGGCCTGGGTGCGCGGCGCGACGGTCGAGCAGTTCGTGCCGCAGATGCTCAATCTGGAGCTGCTGGGCGGGGTGAACTTCCAGAAGGGCTGCTATCCCGGCCAGGAGGTGGTGGCGCGCAGCCAGTACCGCGGCACGGTCAAGCGCCGCACCTTGATGTTTGCCGCCGAGGGCGCCGCCCAGGCGGCAATCGGCCAGGAGCTGTTCCACAGCGAAGACCCGGCCCAGCCGGCCGGTCTGGTCGCGGCCATGGCGCGGCGGGAAGGCCAGACCCTGCTGCTGGCCGAGGTCAAGCTGGCGGCGCTGGAGGCCGGCAGCCTGCATCTGGGCAGCGCCGAGGGCCCGGCGCTGAGTCCGCGCGCGCTCCCTTATCCGGTGGGCGAGCCGCAGTGAGCCAGGTGGGGGTGGAGCTCTATGTCTATTACAGGCTGGAGCCCGCGCAGGCCGAGGCTGCCCGCTCGGCCTTCGAGCAAGCCCGGGGGGCGGCGCCGGTGCGTCTGCTGCAGCGCCACGAGCTCGCTGCGTCCTTGCTGACCTGGATGGAGGTCTACGGCGCCGATGTGGCGCAGGCCGATGCCGTCGAGCAAAGGGTGGCGTCAGCCATGGCCGGTCTGGTCAGCGGGCCACGCCATCTCGAGCGCTTCGAGACCCTGCCCCTCAGGCCCGCACCGCCCTGACCACATACTGCAGCGGCAAGGCGTCGCGCACCGCCCCCTCGGGGTCGCGACCCATCGCAATGGCCATCTGCCGGATCGCGGCCAGCACAGGCTCGCGGCCCGGCTCGTCGAAGATGCGCGGCACGCCGGCCTCGATGCGCAGGCCGGCCGACTGGAACAGCTCGAACAGCGTGACGCGGGTGAACCAGCGCAGATGGGTGCGGTCCAGCAATCCCGTGCCCTCGTAGCGGAAGTCGCCCACCGACAGGCGCCCCTGCACGCTCCAATGCTGCACATTGGGCACGCTGGCCACCACGCAGCCACCCTCGGGCAGCACTTTGCGGATCTGGCCGAGCACCCGCCAGGGATCGCGCAGATGCTCCAGCACATCGCCGAAGATCCAGCAGTCACGGTCTGCGTAGTCACGATACAGCGACTCGTCGGCACCTTCGATGTCCAGGCTGACCATGCCGTCGCAGTGCTGTGCGGCGATCTCGGCGGCCTTGGGATCGAGTTCCAGTCCGAGGTAGTGAACCTCGGGGCGCTGGCGCTTGAGGGCATGGGCCAGCGAACCTGTGCTGCAGCCCACTTCGATGAGGGTCCTGGCTTGGGTCGGGATCAGGGCCAGCAGGTCCGGGTTGTAGCCCTGGGCCGGCGGCTGGGCGGCCTTGGCGGCCTGGCGGGTCTGCACCTCGGCCATCCACTCCTCAAGGTGGTAGCCGCCGGTGGCCGTGCTCGTGCCCTTGCCGATATGGTCGACATAGACCTTTCTGGTGCCCATCAGCACATCGTTCTTCGCCCAGTCCAGATTGCGCAGCAGGTCGGAGCGCCCCGCATCGTGCAAGGCCAGCATGGGCGCCACCATGGGCGCGCCATGCTTGATCGGCAGGGGCCACTGCCGCATCACCTCGATATTGCACAGCATGCAGGGCGGATGCAGATAGGGGACGGCACCGTAGCCGTAGGCGATGTCGAAGCCTTCTCGGTTGACATAGGCCACGCCGCCGGCCCCGTAGTCGCCAGGTCGCAAGGCCTCGTTGAGCGCCTCCAGGAAGCCCTCGCGCAGCACTACGATATCGGTGTCCAGGAACAGCACCCGGCCACTGAGCCCCAGATGCTGGATGGCCCAGGCCATGCCAGGTCCGTGGTGGATGTTGTAGCCCATCGCATGCAGCTCGACATCCTCAAAACCGGCCGCCACCTCCTGGATCGCCGGCAGATGTTCAGCGTCGGAGCCGTCCACCACATGCACACGGTTCGGATAGAAGCGCCGCAGCGAGGCCAGCATGCCCTGCAGCAGTTCGGCCGAGTTGTAGGAAACGGCCACGACGGCGATATCTTGGATGCTCATATCAAACCTCTGGTGTGGCTTCGGCGCTGCACGCCTGGCCGACGATGACGGCCGGATTGCCGGCCAGAATGGACATGGGGGGCGCCTCGAACCCAGGCTGGACGACCGCACCGGCGCCGACGATGCAGCCGCGTCCCAGCCGCACACCCTTGAGCAGTGTGACGCGCGAGCCGATGAAGACCTCGTCGCCGATCTCGACGCCGGCCGGCCGCGGGTCGGGTTGGCGGCGCCGCTCCAGCACCAGGTCGTGCGAGTTGCTGTCCATCACATGCAGTTCCGGACCGATCAGGCAGTTGGCGCCGAACCGGATGCTGGCGCCCTCGGAGATCAGTACGCAGCGGTTGTTGAACACCGTGCCCGGGCCGATATCGATCAGCGAGTCCGGTGTGCGCGCCTCGATGTAGCTAGCGCCATAGCTGCCCGGCGAGCGCGGCACACCAAACACCGTGGTGGTGGCAAGCCGGATGCGGCCCTGGCCCTTGAAGTGGGTCGGCGTCAGCAGGTTCAGCAAACGCTGGCCCTCGCCATGGATCTCGATGCGCTGGCGGTCCGAGACATGGAAGAAGTACTGCACCAGCAGCATGCGGGTCCAAGCATCCAGATCCAGCGGCTTGCTGGCGGTGATCAGGCCCACCAGCCGTTGGTAGCGCCGCTGCATGCCGGTCTCAGAAGCCATGGCCATGCAGGTACTGGGCCCAGGCTCGCTCGAACTCGGTCTCGGCCTGGGTGTCGCCCTCGGCCATGCGGGCCAGCAAGGCGCAGAAGGGCAGCATGTCCTCCTGGCTGCCGTAGCGCTGCAGCAGGGCGGGCGCGATGCCGCGGTAGCACAGCAGGGCCTGATCCCGACTGAGCTTGCCGATGCGCGCTCCGCCCAGGGCGAGTGCGGCATAGCCCAGATGGGCCGCTTTCATGAACTTGCCGAAGAACTGCGAGGAGTTGTTCTCGCCGCCGGTGCGGAAGCAGCCGAGCCGGTCCTGGATGTAGGCGATCGGCGCCTGGATGCTGGCGGCCAGGAAGAAACCAAGGTCCCACAGGCCCGCATAGGAGACGCCACCGAACGCAGGCTTGGCCAGCAGGGCCACGCTCTCGGCGCTCATCACGCAGTTGGAGAACTCGCCAAACCAGTTGCGGCACCAGGGCACGGTGGTCATGAAGACCACATCGTCGTTAAGGGACAGGATGCGTTCGCCTGCGCCGGCGACCGCCTTGGGCAGCGGTTGACCGCCGATGGGCTGGCCGCTCTCGTTGGCGGTCCAGCGACCGCTGATGCTGCAGGAATAGCGGCCGCTGACATGGGCAATCAGATGGCGCTCATAGAACTCGGGGTAGAGCACGTCGTCGTCGAGCAGCAGATGCACGAGCTCGGAGTCCGAGCCCCAGAGCCCGGCCAGGTGCTTGAAGTTCTCGTAGGCCCCGTTGCGCGGCCCCTGGTGAACCTCGATGGGCAGGCCCTGGCGCAGACCGCGCAGCGGCGCGGACTCCAGCAAGGCAGAGAACTCGCCACCGGGGCTGTCATCGGAGATCACGATGCGGCTGCTCGGCCGGGTCTGCACGCGCAAGGCCGTCAGCAACTCGACGATGTACTTGGTCTTGTAGGCAGGGATCAGGGTCGTGATTTTCATGCGCGCAGGCTCGCTCGGCCGGTGTGGCCATGCTGCGCATTAAATCGCTGCAGGCCCGGTCTCATGGGCCAAATAGCCAAGCAATCCTCAAGTTGTTACAGCGATTGCCGATGGTAGCTGCCGCCTAGCATCCAGCCTGTGTTGATGTGGGCCTGCGTCCGATGACCCGCGCAGGTCACGGCGGTGCGTCGATCGCCCTCAAGTTGACGAGCTGCCGGTCGAAAACCCGAAGGAGTTGATGGCTTTTGCGCTGACCCTTCGGGGTGCCGGAATCCGTCGAAGTGTGCTGACTTGCCGGATTTCGCGACCGATCCGGCAACAGGATCCCTGATCGCAAAGCTTGGGCGGGATACCGTGCCCGGCATGTAACAACCTGCGTGGCAGTCCGTGCCACCAATCGATGCCAAGGCTGAAAGCTGCGGACCTCGAGCAAACAAACCAGTGAGTCAAAGATGGCCTCTCTCATTACCAACTTGCCGACCCAGCAAATCGCTCTGTTGCCCACCGCAACCCTGGCCGGACTGACGACCGAGGATTGGGCCGCATTCAACTCCGACCAGTTGGCCGCCCTTACCACCGGCCAAGTCGCGACACTGGGCACCTTCGCCATCAACTCGTTGTCGAGTCAGCAGCTGTCTTTCTTCGAGACCGATGACTTACGAGCCCTGAGCACGCTCGCCGTTCGCGCTCTGAGCACGGATCAGCTCGGCGCTCTGAATTCCGACCAGATCGGCGGTCTGCGCACGCAGCAGGTGGCTGCGCTGAATACCAATCAGCTGCGCGGTCTGGACAGCGATGATCTCAATGCGCTCAGCACCGACCAGTTCAAAGCCCTGAACACCGGTCACATTGCCGCACTGACCACGAGTCAGGTCGCCACCGTGGAAAGCGACGATCTGCGCGCGCTGTCCTCGGCCCAACTGCGCGCGCTGAACTCCGACCAGATAGCCGCCCTGTCCACCGACAACATCCAGGCGATGCGTTCCGATCAGCTTGGCGCGCTGAGCACGCAGCAGGTGCGTGGCTTGAGCACAGACCAGGCGTCTGCGCTGGAAACCGACGACCTGCGTGCCCTGGGTACCGCCCAGATCCGTGCACTGAACTCCGACCAGATAGCCGCCCTGAACTCGGACCAGATCGGCGCGCTGCGCACCAACCAAGTCGCAGCCCTGAGCACCACCCAGGTCCGTGACCTCGGCAGCGAAGATCTCAATGCCCTGGGCACCGATCAGTTCAAGGCCCTCAACAGCGCCCATATCGCCGCGTTAGGCACCAGCCAGGTGTCCACGCTGGAGAGCGATGACCTGCGTGCCTTGGGCTCTGCCCAGCTGCGGGCGCTGAGCTCCGACCAGCTCGGTGCGCTGTCCACCGACAACAGCCAGGCACTGCGCTCCGAGCAGGTTGGCGCGCTGAGCACCCAGCAGGTCCGCGGCCTGAGCACCGACCAGATCGGCGCGTTGGAGACCGACGACCTGCGCGCCCTGGGCACCGCGACCTTGCGTGCACTCGACTCCGACCAGCTCGGCGCGCTGAACTCGGACCAGATCGGCGCGCTGCGCACCAGCCAGGTCGCCGCCCTGAGCTCCGGCCAAGTCCGAGACCTTGCCAGCGCCGACCTCAACGCCTTGACCACCGACCAGTTCAAGGCTCTCGGTAGCAGTCACATCGCCGCGCTAGGCACCAGCCAGGTGTCCACGCTGGAAAGCGACGACCTGCGTGCCCTGGGCAGCGCCCAGTTGCGGGCACTGAATTCCGACCAGATCGGTGCGCTGTCCACCGACAACATCCAGGCGCTTCGCACCGAGCAGGTCGGCGCGCTGAGCACTCAACAGGCCCGCGGCCTGAATACCGACCAGATCGGTGCGCTGGAAACCGATGACCTGCGCGCGCTGGGTACGGCCACCCTGCGTGCGCTTGATTCCGACCAGCTCCGCGCGCTGAACTCCGACCAGCTCGGCGCGCTGCGCACGCAGCAAGTCGCCGCGCTGACGACTGCCCAGGTCCGTGACCTCGGCAGCGAGGATCTCAACGCCTTGGGCACCGACCAGTTCAAGGCCCTCAACAGCGCCCATATCTCCGCCCTGGGCACAGCCCAAGTGTCCACTCTGGAGAGCGACGATCTGCGTGCCCTCAGCAGTGCCCAGCTGCGTGCGCTCAACACCGACCAGATCGGCGCGCTGTCCACCGACAACGTACAGGCCTTGAAGTCAGAGCAAGTTGGCGCCCTGACCACGCTGCAGGTGCGTGGCCTGAGCACCGATCAGATGGCTGCGCTGGAAACCGACGATCTGCGCGCCTTGGGCAGCGCCCAAGTCCGTGCACTGAGTTCCGATCAATTGCAGGCTCTCAGTTCCGATCAGATTTCGGCGCTGGGCTCGCAGCAGATCCTGGCGCTGAGCTCCGTTCAGATCAGCGGCCTGGGCAGTGAATCACTGAATGCCCTGACCACCGACCAGTTCAAGACCCTGAGTTCGGCCCAGATCGCCGGCCTAAGCACCAGCCAGATATCGACACTGGAAAGTGACGATCTGCGCGCTTTGGGAAGTGCTCAGCTCAGAGCCCTCAACTCGGACCAGATCGCCGCCTTGTCCACCGACAACATCCAAGCCCTGCGCTCCGAGCAAGTCGGTGCACTGAGCACGCAGCAAGTCCGCGGCCTGAGCACCGACCAGATGGCGGCGCTGGAAACCGATGACCTGCGCGCCCTCGGCTCGGCCAGCCTGCGCGCCCTCAGCACCGACCAGATCGGCGCGCTCGACTCCGACCAGATCGGCTCGCTACGCACCGAGCAGGTGTCTGCCCTGACATCCTCGCCACAGCTCGCCGGCCTCGACAGCAACGACCTCAATGCGCTGACGACCGACCAGTTCAAGTCCCTGACGACGTCCCAGATCGGAGCGATCGGCACGGCCCAGATCGCCACACTGGAAAGCGATGATTTGCGCGCCTTGAGCAGCGCGCAGCTCAGAGCGCTCAACACGGCCCAGATCGCGGCGCTGTCCACTGACAGCATTCAGGCGCTGCGCTCCGAGCAGGTAGCGGCGCTGGGCACGGCGCAAGTGCGAGGGCTCAGCACTGACCAGATGGCAGCCCTGGAGACCGATGATCTGAGGGCCATGTCCTCCGCCGCTCTGCGCAGCCTGTCGACAGATCAGCTCGGCGCACTTGGCTCCGATCAGTTCAGCGCCTTGCGCAGCGAGCAGGTGACCTCGCTAGCCACCCAGCAGTTGCGCAGCCTGGGCAGCGAAGACCTGAACGCCCTGGGCACCGACCAGTTCAAGGCCCTGACATCGACGCAGATTGCGGCACTGAGCACCAGTCAGGTGTCCACGCTGGAGAGCGATGACCTGCGCGCGCTCAACAGCGCCCAGGTTCGCTCACTGGGTTCCGACCAGATCGGTGCCCTCTCTACCGACAACATCCAGGCGCTGCGCTCGGAGCAGGCCGGCGCTCTCAGCACCTCGCAGATCGGCGGCCTGAGTACCGACCAGATCAAGGCGCTGGAGAGCGATGACCTGCGTGCCTTGGGCTCTGCCCAGCTGCGGGCGCTGAGCTCTGACCAGCTCGGTGCGCTGTCCACCGACAACATCCAGGCCCTGCGCTCCGAGCAGGCCGGTGCCCTGTCCACCCAGCAGGTCCGCGGCCTCTCCACCGACCAGATCGGTGCCCTGGAGACCGATGACCTGCGCGCCCTGTCCACCGCCGCGCTGCGCGCCCTGTCCACCGACCAGGTCGGCGCCCTTGACTCCGACCAGATCGGCGCGCTGCGCACCCAGCAGGTGGCAGCCCTGACTTCGGCCCCGCAGGTCTCCAGCCTCAACAGCGACGACCTCAACGCCCTGGGCACCGACCAGTTCAAGGCACTGACCTCGGCCCAGATCTCGGCCATCACCACCAGCCAGATCGCCACCCTGGAGAGCGACGACCTGCGCGCCCTCACCAGCGGCCAGCTGCGTGCCCTGTCAACCGACCA
>NZ_JAQOWX010000177.1:878-8057 GCF_028462495.1 Paucibacter sp. XJ19-41 | reverse complement strand
GCATCGGCGCCGACGCCGGCCAGCAGGTTCTCGCGCGGGTCATTGGAGGGCGCGCCGATGCGGGCCAGCGGCGGCAGCGCCAGGCGCAGCACGCCTGAGCGGCTCAGGCCCTGCGTGCCGTCCTCCAGCATCTCCAGCGCCGTCAGCGCGCCTGCGGGGCCGCTCATTTCCCAGATCAGCGGCAAGGGCTGGCGGGTGCCGAGGCCCTGGCCATCGTCCGGCAGGGTCGGCGCGAGTGCCAGGCCGATATTGAGCGCGCGGGCCAGGCCCTGCGCATCGGGCGCCAGGGTCTGGCGGGCCTGCGCCTGCTGGGCGGCGCCGGGCGCCATCAGGGCCAGCCACAGCGCGCCGTCGACCGTGTCCGTCATCAGGTCCACGCCCGGGGCCAGGTCTTGCCCGGGTGCAAACACCTCGGTCGTCACATAGCCCTGCGGCTGCCCTTCCAGGCCGCGGTAGACCGCCTGCAGATCGGGCAGCAGCGCATTGAAGTCCTGCTGCTCGTCGGCGTCGAGGCGGCGGCGCACAAAGGCGCGGCCGACGACGGGATAGGCGGTGCAGTGCTGCAAGGTCGAGAAAGGCAGCGGCTTGTCGATCAGTGCGCCGGCCGGCACCTGGACCGCAGCCAGCTGCTTGTCGCTCTTGACCTGCAGCGCCACCAGGCCGCGTGCCGCGCGGGCCGGCTTCATCGCCAGCCCCAGCAGGCGCAGCCAGGCCAGGCGCTGACGCTCGGGGATCAGGTTGGCGCGGTACAGCAAGGTGTCGCCCAGCCAGGCGAACAGCTCGATCAGGGTGCGGCCCGGGTCACCGGGGCGCGGATGGGTCCATTCCGGCGTGTGGGCCGGGATGCGCGCCAGCAGCTCGGCCACCAGGTCCTCATAGCTGCGGTCGTCCAGGGCCGGGGGCTTAATCGGCATGGCGGGCCTCCATCACCAGACTCAGGCCGATGCGGGCCGGCGAGCCGTCGCGCTTGAGCCGGTAGGCGATCTCGACGCGCACGCCGCTGGCGACCCCGGCGGCCAGCAGCGGGTCGACCGCCACGCCGTCGACCACGATGCGCGGCTCCCAGCGCTTGAGCGCGTCCTCGACCAGGTCCTTGATACGGGCCCGGGTCGCCACCGTGTTGGGCTCGGTCAGCAGATTCTCCAGCCCGGCGCCGAAGCCGGGCCGCATCAGCTGCTCGCCGGGCCGTGTCGACAGCAGCACCTCGATCTGCTGGCGCACGCTGAGCGACAGACCGGGGTAATGCAGCTGGCCCAGCGCATCCGGCAGCGGCAGCAGCGGCCAGCCGATCGGCTCGGCATAGCGGGCGGCCAGGGCCGGCGGCAGCGCGTGGGGGGCGGGCTTCATCGCACTACTCCTTGGCCTTGGGGATAGGGATGCAGATCTTCAGGAAGGGCAGCCAGAAGAAGATCAGGTTCAGCAACATCAGGAAGATGTTGAGCACGATGAAGGCGCACAAGGTGATGATGGGCAGCGAGAACGAGCAGATCCAGCCCAGGCCCAGGCCGTCGCCGGCGTCGCCCTTGCCTTCGATCAGCTCGTCGGCCTTGCTGCGCAGCAGCTTGGCCAGCCTGGGGCTCAGCGCGAAGGCCACGCTGGGCTTGATGCGGCGCAGCTGGGCGCGGTCGAACAGATCGGGCAGCGGGATCAGCGGCACCGGCGCGCCGGAGGACTCGAACCAGGGCGCAATGCAAAACGGCGCGCTGTAGTCCGACCAGACCAGGCGGCCGGCGCAGCCGGGCCGGACCGGCTTCAGGCGCACAAAGGCGCGCACCACATACTGCGGCGCCGGCCCGTTGCCGGGCGGATCGAAACGGCCGGCCGTCGGCAGCACGGCGGCAAACTGTTGCTGCAAACAGGCCAGCGTGGCCTCGAAGATCGCGTCGGCTTCGGCACCGCTTACGGCACCCCAGCGCTGCGGCATCGTCAGGCGGGCGCCGGCCTCGGCATCGAGCAGCACGGCCTTGGCCTCGATCAGAAAATCCCAGGCACTGCGGCGCTCGACGCGGGCCGGCTGGCCGCCGCTGGCAGCGATATCGGTCTCGACCCGTAGCGGCCGCAGCGCCGCCTGCAGCGCCTGCGCCGCCGCGCCGTCGCCAAAGGCATCGAACTCGCCATGCAGCTGCTGCAGCAGGGCCAGCAGGCCGGTCAGCGTGTCGAACTGCGGTTTGCTGAGCGTCGCCGAGGCGCCGCGCGCGGCCAGCAGCGCGTCCTCGCTGCTGAAGCTGCGGCCGGCCAGCGGCAGGGCCAGTGCCTCATGGGCCTGCAGGAACAGCGCCAGGTCGGCACGCAGCAGCGCGCGCTCGGCCGCGTCGCTGCCAAAGCGGGTCGGGCTGGGTCCGGCCTCGCTGAGCTCGCCCGAGGACACCCGCAGCATGCCGTAAAGCAGGGTCTTGCCGGCGCCGCCGCAGACCTCGGGCGGCGCGATGAAGAGCGGCTGCACATCCTCGCTGACCGCCGCGCTGCTGTGGGCCAGGCGTTCGCTGCCGGCGCTGCGCAGGCGCTGCTGGCTCGGCGCCCGCGCGTTCAGGGCCGGATGCCCCAGCCGGGCGGCCCAGCCGCGGCGTTCTTGGGCCGGGTCCAGGGCCTCATCGACCGCCTCCCAGCCGAACACGCGGCTGCCCTGCCTCAGCCAGGCCAGCTTGCGCTGGCCCTGCAGACGGCGCAGCACGAAGCCGCTGCTGTCGATCTGGCGCGGATCCAGCCGGGGCTGGCCGGGCTGCTCGCAGAACGCTTCCAGCACCAGCAGATTGAAGACCCGCTGCAGCGGCTGGAACAGGCGCAGCGCACCGTCCTGCNGCCGGGGCTGGCCGGGCTGCTCGCAGAACGCTTCCAGCACCAGCAGATTGAAGACCCGCTGCAGCGGCTGGAACAGGCGCAGCGCACCGTCCTGCAGGGCCGGCGTGGCCAGCGCCGCATGGCGCTGCGGATCGGCCAGCTCGGCCAGCAGGCCGTCGATGAAGTCCTGGTCGCGTCGCTCATTGATCAGCGGTGGCGCCGGCTGCCCGGCGCCGCCGGCGCGCAGGCCGCTCAGATGAACCGGATGGGGCAGCGGATGCCGGAGGCTCTGCAGTTGGTTCATGCCGGCCTCACCAGATATTGCCCGCACCGGGCGTGTAGGCGCTGGAGATCACCGAGTTGGCCATCAGCACATCGCACTGAACCACGCCGGAGAACCTGGAGATGCCGGCATCGACCTTGACCATGCCGGCGCTGACCTCGACCGAGGAGGCCTGCACGGTGACCTTGGCCGAGGCCTGCACCGACACGCCCTGGGTGTCCAGCGTCACGGTGTTGCCGGCGCATTCGATCTCGACCCTGCCGCCGCCCTCCTCCTGCATGCGCAGGCTGACGCCGCCCGGCGTGGTGCACTCGATCATCGCCTGGCCGTCGGCCGCCTCGACGATGGCAATGCGCGTGCCGGCCTTGCCGGTGATGGTCCAGCGGTCGACGCTGGCACCTATGGTTTCTGGCGGCGCGGCGGCACCGTTCCACAGCCCGCCGACGACGATGGGGTGACGCGCATCGCCGTGCACAAACACGACCAGCACCTCGTCGCCGACATCGGGGATGAAGAAGCCGCCGCGCCGCTCGCCGGCAAAGGGGCAGGCGACGCGGGCCCAGACCGCTGCAGCGGGCTCGCTGTCCAGGCTGTAGAACCAGACCTTGACGCGGGCCAGGCCCAGCGGGTCATTGACATCGACGACCTGGCCCAGATAGGGCATGGCCTGGGCGTGCGCGGGCCGGCCGAAGTCGGTGAGGGGCAGGTCGTCGCGCGTCATGCCGGCTCACCCAGATAAGCGCCCTCGGCGCGGAACTCGGTCTCGTAGCCGCGCCGGGCGTCGAAGCGGTGGGTGCAGGCGCTGATCTCGTAGTCGTTGTCAAAGCGCGGCGACACATCGATGAGGCTCAGCCGACTGCCGACGCGCAGCGCCGGGTTGCCCTCGCAGATGCCGTCGATACGGACGAAGCGGCGTGCGCGCTGCTCGAACTCGGCCCGTGCCAGCGCCTGCGCCTCGGCCTGGCTCAGCGCCAGCCGGTGCGAGCTGAGCTGTTCGCGTGCGCCGAATACCTGCTGCAGCAGCTGCGCGCCCGTGCGCCCACGGCCTGGCCCGAGCGTAGCCGCGCTGCCGCTGGCGGCAAGGGTCTGGCCGGCGGCGAAGTCAAAGCCGGTCACCCGCAGCTCGCTGACCTGGTCGGCCAGATCGGCCACCGCGCTGAGCTTGCGCAGCTGGCTGTGCATCTGCAGGCTGACAGCGTTGCGCGGCAGCTGGCCGCGCGGCGCCACCTGCAACTCGCGGCCGCTCACCTGCATATCGCCGCCCTCGCGCGCCAGCAGGCGGCGCAGAAAAGCCAGATCGCTCTCGTTGAACTGCACCTCAAGTTCACGGCTCTGGTCGAAGCCGCTGATCACCGGCGACAGCCCCAGGTCGGCGGCCAGACGGCGCGCGATCTCGGCCAGCGACAGCTGCTCATGGACGACGCTGCGGCGCCGCAGCCTCGCACGCTGGGCCGCGTCCTCGGCCTGCAGCAGCAGGCGCGGCGGGCCCTCGGAATCGATCGCCAGCTCGATGGCGCTGACCATGCCCTCGAAGATCGCGGTATCGCCGAACAAGAGCGTCAGCCGGGTGCCGAGCTTGATCAGGCGCTCGTCCTCGTAGAGCAGACCGACCGAGCCATCGTCACGCGGGCCATGGGCGCCGATGGCCATCTCCAGCGAGGACATGCCGCCCTCCTGCTCGCGCATCGCCATCGACAGCAGCGCGCCGGCGAGCTGGCGGTTGTCCGCCCCGTCGACATGCACGCTCGGACGCGGCGAGTACAGCGCCAGACGGGACAGTGCCATATCACCCATGACCAGCGCTCTTCAGTCGGTCTGCCGGCGCTCGAGGCGCCAGGCTTCGCGTGCCAGCAGCGCCTGCAGCACCTGCTCGTCCGGTGCGGGGCTCTCAGCAGCAGCGGCCGGTGGCGCCGGCGCTGCCGCTGGCTGCTCCAGCACCTCCATCTCATTGATCACGACGGCCATGGTGGGTGTCTCCGGTTCAGTCGAACTTGATGCGGGCCTGGGCCCCCATATCGGCTTTCATGCCGCTGGACCCCGCGCTGACGACCTTGCCTCCCAGCGCGAACTGGCCGGTGAGGCTGATCGAGCGCGCCGCGCCCGGCTGCAGGCCGACGCCGCCGCTCAGCACGGCCACAGCGGCGGCCGCCGCGCGGGCATCGGGATGGCCGGGCGGCAGGGATGCGAATACATCCCTCGGATCCTGCGAGGCCAGCGCGATCTTCAGCAAAGATCGCAGCGGCACACCCTCGGCCGAGAAGAAGTCCAGGGTTTCCCGGAAGGACTCCAGCACGCCCTTGAACACAAAGCTGCCCCAGCGCATGCCGACCAGCGGCGGCGCGCGGTCGCAGGCCGGGCCTTGTTCCAGCGGCTGGAGAAACTGCTTGATGCGGTCGGTCTCGGCGCGCACATCGCCGCCGTCGTGGCTGCTGTCGAACTGCAGATCGAACTCCAGCTTGGCCGTGGTCTGGGCGACGAACTGGCGGGCACTGGCGTCGCGCCCCTTCTTTTCCAGGGTGTTCTGGGCCGTGTAGGACAGCGACAGCGGATTGAACTGCACCAGCACCGCGTCCGGGCTGTCCGCATTGGGCTCCTGGCTCGGATGGGCCTGATCGACCCGGTAGAGCTTGGCCTTGTGTTCGTCGGGAATGCGCATGATCAGGGGGCCTCGAAGTAAAGGCCTTCATGGGCCAGATGGATTTCCTCGATGCCGATCTCGGCGGCGCGGGCGCTCAGCTCGGCGGCCTTGAACTTGACCGGCATGGCGCGCTCCAAGCGCCACTTCAGCAGCGGCGTGCCGTCGATATCGAGCAGGCAGATGCGCACCGTCAGGCGGTGCGCAAAAGCGCCGTTGCGCCGGCTGTCGTTGGCGCCGTCCGGTGCGCCGGCGCCGGCGAACAAGGCCCACCAATGCCAGAGATCGCGCGCCGGCGCCATGCCGCGCTTGATCACCACGGTGGCGAAGCTGACCTGGCCGGCACGCTGGTGCACGCCGTAGTTGGCCCCGCCCTCGCGGATGGTCTTGGCCTCCATCGAGGCCTCCAGGCCGCTGACCTCGGCGAAGCCGCCCTCGCACAGGTCTTCGGCCAGGCCTTCGCCGCTGCCACCTCCGCGCGCGGCGATGGGCTCGCGCGTGAAGGCCACATGGAAGCGGCTGCCGAACCAGGGCGTTTGCTGCTTGCTCATGATCATTGGCCTCAGGCGGCCTCGGCCAGCAGCCGGGCCGGACCGGCGTCGCGCAGATTCAGCACGACGACGATGCGCTGGATCGGCTGGGCCGGCTGGATCTCGATCTCGGCCAGCAGGCGGCCGGCGTCGATATCGCTCTGCCGCATCGTGTCGCGGCCGCAGCGCACCGCGAAGGCCTGGCCGTCGCTTGACAGCGCGCCGGCGCTCAGCAGCGCACGCATCAGATCGCTCAGGCGCTCGCGCACCCGCGCCCACAAGGCCTCGCCATTGGCCTCGAAAACCAGCTCCTCGCCGGCCTGGCGGGCCGCCTGGATCACGACATTGATCAGCCGGCGCACCGCCGCCTGGCGGGTGCGCGGGTCGGCCGCGCAGGACACATCCGACAGCAGCTGCGGCCCGCGCGGGCTCGGGCCCAGCAGGCAGACGCGCTGGGCCAGGCTCAGCTCGCCCAGCGGCGTCCACTGCCTGTGCTGCAGGGCCTGGGTCCAGGCCAGCGGCGGTTCGCTGTCCTGGTAGCGGTAGATGCGCTGGCGCGCGGCCGAGCGGTAGCTGCCGCGCTCCAGCGCGCTGCGGGCCAGCAGACCGGCCAGGCTGCCCTCGGGCGCCTCGACACCGCCTTGCGCGTCAGCGCTGGCGTCGGTGCGCAGCCAGGGATAGGCCAGCTGCAGCCGGTCGCTGAGCAACTCGCCCTCGCCATCCTCGGCCGGCTGCATCCAGCCGGGCTGCTGCGCCATCCAGAGCAGCCATTGATCGGGCGCCGGCAGCTCGCGGCCCTCGCCCAGCAGCGGCAGCGAGGCCAGCAGCTGCACATCGCGGCGATGGAAGGGGCGGCCGGGGTTGTCCAGCAGATTCAGCGCCCGCAGCACGAGGCGGCGCCAGACCGCCAGACCCAGGCTGTTCAGACGCGGCGCCGGCAGGCGGCGCCCGGC
>NZ_JAQOWX010000177.1:0-738 GCF_028462495.1 Paucibacter sp. XJ19-41 | reverse complement strand
CCCCCCCCCCGGCCGGCGCCGAGGGGCCAGGCGCCTCGACCGCGCATTCACGGAAGCGTTCGGGCGCGGCGATCACCTCGGGCGGCGCCGGCTCGCCGCCCAGGCTCTGGGCGCAGGCATCGACCAGATCGGGCAGCAGCGCGAACGCGACATCGTTCAGGCCATAGACATGCTCCAGCCCGACCCAGTCGGCCGCCGACAGCGCGACCGGACGGCCGCCGGGCCGCAAGCCGCTGAGGAAACCGCGCCGCACGATGGCCTGCACACCGGGCAGCTGCGGGCAGCGCTCCGTTGTGCCCGGCTCGGGAAAGCAGCTGTTGAAGCGCTCGCCGGCCGACTCGAACAGGCAACTCGGGTCGCCGCTGCGCACGATGTAGGCGCGCCGCCCGCCCTCGCCGAAGAAGGCCCGCAAGGCCACGCCGGTGGGCGTCGGCACGACCGGGTCGCCGGCGCGCAGCACCCGCTCGCGCACGCCGCGCTGCTCCCAGGCAAACAAGGCATCGACCTGCTCGAAGCTCTCGACCGCGACCGGCAGATTCAGCAGGGTCTGCAGCCGCAGCCAGCCCTCCAGCCCATCGTCGCCCGGCATGCCGCCCAGCCCTGTATCCGGTGTCAAGCCGCGTAGCCGCAGCTCCTCGACCAGGCTCTCGGGCAAGGGGCTCAGCTCGCGGCAGGCGTCCAGCAGGGCCGTGAAGCTGGCGCGGCGGCTCGGTGTGTTCAGCCGCTGATCGAGCAGCG
>NZ_JAQOWX010000176.1:0-8240 GCF_028462495.1 Paucibacter sp. XJ19-41 | reverse complement strand
CCGACACCACGGCCCGGCGGCTGACCGAATCGCCGCCGGCGCGCGCCACCTCGTGGCCGATCTCGGCATAGAGCAGGCGCGCCGCATTGATGCCCGGCCGGCAGGCCATCGGCAGGCTGGCCACGCCCGAGGCCGCGCGGGCGTACAGCTCATCGGCGCTGGCCAGCAGGCGCTGCATCACGCCGGCCAGCGCCGGCTCGAAGCGCGGCGCGGCCAGCCAGGCTTCGGGGGCTATGCCGGCCTCGCGAAGCCACTGGCGCGGCAGGTAGAGCCGGCCCATGCGGGCGTCTTCGCCGACATCGCGGGCGATATTGGAGAGCTGCATCGCCACGCCCAGATCGCAGGCCCGCGCCAGCGCCGGCGCCTCGCGCACGCCCATCAAGAGGCTCATCATCGCGCCCACCGTGCCGGCCACGCGGGCGGCATAGTCCTGCAGCTCGTCCAGCGTCTCGTAGCTGCGGCCCTCGACGTCCCAGGACAGGCCCTCGATCAGCAGGTCCAGCAAGGCGCGCGGGATCGCATAACGCGCGACGACGGCGGCCAGTGCCCGGTCGGCCGCCACGGCTTGAGGCCGGCCCTCGAACACCCGGTCCAGCCGGCGGCGCAGCTGCGTGATCGCCAGACGGCGGCCGCCCTCGATATCGACCGTGTCGTCGGCCAGCCGGCAAAAACCATAGAGCACGGTCGCCGGCGCACGCACCGCCGGCGGCAGCAGCAGCGAGGCCGCATGAAAGGTCTTGGAGTTGGCGGCCAGGCTGGCGCGGCAGGCCGCCAGATCGGCATCCAGCAGCGGCGGGTGGGCCTCAGGCCGGTGATGCGGTGCTGACATGGCTGGTGAATCCTTGTTCGGCGGTGGCCTGATGCTCGCGAGCCAGATCGCGGCCGTGGGGAACGATCCCGTCCAGCACCTTGGCCGAGGACAGCACGCCCGGCAGGCCGGCGCCCGGATGCGTGCCGGCGCCGACCAGGTAGAGGCGCTCGACCTCCTCGCTGCGGTTGTGCGGCCGGAACCAGGCGCTTTGCGTCAGCACCGGCTCCAGCGCAAAGGCCGCGCCCTTGTAGGAGCTCAGCCGGTCCTGGAAGTCCTGCGGCGTCAGCATCAGCGAGCTGACCACCGCCTGCTCCAGCCCCGGCAGCAGGGTCTCGGACAGGCGCTTGGCAATCGCCGCGCGGTAGGGCTCGGCGCGCTCGCGCCAGTCGACGCCGGCCTCCAGATGCGGCACCGGCGCCAGCACATAAAAGGTGTCGCAGCCCGGCGGTGCCAGGCTGGCATCGGTGGCGGTGGGCCGGTGCAGATAGAGGCTGAAATCCTTGGCCAGGTGCTTCTTCGTGAAGATATCGTCGAGCAAGCCCCGGTAGCGCGGGCCCAGCGAGATCGTGTGGTGGGCCACATCCGGGTACTGGCGACGGGTGCCGAAATACCAGACGAAGAGGCTCATCGAATAGCGGGCTTTGTCGATGCGCCGGTCGGTCCAGCGCTGGCGGTAGCGCTCGGGCAGCAGATGCTTGTAGGTCCAGGCCGAATCGGCATTGGAGACCACGATATCAGCCGCCAGCTGCTGGCCCGAGGCCAGCCGCACGCCGCAGGCCGCGCCCTGCTCGACCAGGATCTCCTCGACCCCCTGGCCGCACAGCACCTGCCCGCCCTGCCCCTCGATCAGCCCGACGAGGCCGCGCACCAAGGCCCCGGTGCCGCCCATCGCGAAATGCACGCCGAAGCGCCGCTCCAGAAAGGCGATCAGGCAGTAGACGGACGTGGTCGAGAAGGGGTTGCCGCCGACCAGCAGGGACTGGAAGGTCAGCACCACGCGCAGTTTCTCGTGCTTCACATGCTTGCAAGCCAGGCCCCAGACCGTGCGGTAGCCCTCCAGCTTCAGCAGATCGGGCAGCACCTTGGCCATCGCGGTCCAGCTGTCGAAGGAGACATGGCCCAGCTGCTCGAAGCCGACCTTGTAGATCGCCTCGCTGGCTTGGAGAAAGCGCTCGTAGCCAGCCACATCCTCGGGCGCGAGCCGGGCCACCTCGGCGCGCATCGCGTCCGCATCGCCGCTGTAGTCGAACAGCGTGCCGTCATCGAAGCGCACCCGGTAGAACGGCGCCACCGGCCGCAGGTCCACATCGTCGGCCAGGCGCCGGCCGCACAGCGCCCACAGCTCCTCGNTAGTCGAACAGCGTGCCGTCATCGAAGCGCACCCGGTAGAACGGCGCCACCGGCCGCAGGTCCACATCGTCGGCCAGGCGCCGGCCGCACAGCGCCCACAGCTCCTCGAACAGAAAAGGCGCGGTGATCACGGTCGGGCCGGCGTCGAAGGTGAAACCGTCCTGCCGGTGCACATAGGCGCGGCCGCCGGGGGCGTCGAGCTTTTCGAGTACCGTCACCCGGTAGCCGCGCGCGCCCAGCCGCACCGCCGCCGCCAGGCCGCCGAAGCCGCTGCCGATGACCAGGGCCTGAGGACCCGCATCAGGACGCGCATCAGCACGGGCATGGGGCTCTGCCCCCGGCAGGGCGGCGGAGCTGGGCGAGCTGGGCGGATGGCCGGGCGTCAACATGGCTTGATCCTAGACGTGTCTAGTTTGATTGACAATAGGCGTTGACATGAAAACTGACAGCCCCCTGCCCTCAGAGCTGCTGCTGCTGCTGCTGCAACTGCAAGCCGGCGCGCTGCGCTGGCGCGTGCAGCGCGCCGGGAGCAAGGCAGGGCTGCCACGCCTGCTCTTGCTGCATGGCACGGGCTCTTCGCTGCAGTCCTGGGCGCCCTGCCTGCCCGGGCTGGCCGAGCATTTCTCCCTGCTGATCCCCGATCTGCCCGGCCATGGCGGCAGCGAAGGCTTTGCCGACGGCCAGGCCAGCCCGGCCCGCATGGCCCAGGCCCTGGGCGGGCTGCTGGCCGCGCTCGACTGGCAGCCCGAGTTGGTGGCCGGCCATTCGGCCGGCGCGGCGGTGATGGTGCAGATGTGCCTGGACGGCCTGCTGCCGCAGGCGCGCGGGCTGCTGGCCGCGCTCGACTGGCAGCCCGAGTTGGTGGCCGGCCATTCGGCCGGCGCGGCGGTGATGGTGCAGATGTGCCTGGACGGCCTGCTGCCGCAGGCGCGCGGGCTGCTGGCCGTCAACGGCGCGCTGCAGCCGCTGCCGGGCCTGATGGGCGTGGTGGCCCCGGCCGTGGCCAAGCTCGCGGCCCGCAGTGGTGCCTGGCTGCCCGCCTGGGTGACCCGCCACGCCGGCCAACCCCGCGCGCTGAAGAACCTGATCGCCTCCACCGGCTCCCGCCTGGACGAGGCCGGCGTGCAGCACTACCGCGAATTGCTGGCCCAGCCCGCCCATGTGCGCGGCGTGCTGGACATGCTGGCCAGTTGGCGGCTGGAGGATTTGCAGGCACGCCTGCCCGAGCTGCGCACACCGGTATGGCTCGCCGCCGGCCTGGCCGACCGCACGGTGGCGCCGGTGCAGTCGCTAGAGCTGGCGCGCTGGCTGCCGGGCGCGAGCTTTCATCCGCTGCCGGGGCTGGGGCATTTGGCGCATGAGGAGGCGCCGGAGCGGGTTAATGCGTTGGTGATGGGGTTGTGGGATGAGACGCGGGGCCGTGCGACGACCGCGACCTCCAGTGTGCAGCCTTGACTGGTGCGGCGGCCCTCGACCCAATTCAGCCGGTCGCCAAGTGTTGAGAGTTCGCCAGAGAGAGGGCTCTCAAAGTAGGTGGTGGCCGCACTAGACCTTTTCGCGGCACCTCACTTTCGCGAGTACCCTCTGAGCCGCTGGTAGCGGGAATTTTGTGCCAGCTGCGGCTGAATCTGAACAATAGCGTCCAAGCATTGCGCGAGCTCCCGAGGCACCCAAGGCGGAGCTGCAATCACCCCACTCAGCAATAGCAGTGCATCCTCAGGGAACCGACCGCACAAGCCAGATTCGTGCAGCAAATGCACGATGTGGCTTGGGTGTTCGACGGGTTTCAACCAGTCTTTCACCGCAGCCAAGGCCGCCGGAAATTCGCCCCGAGCTGCAACGACCAGCCGAGCCAGAGACTCAGCGATTCGGGGCGTAGCCGAGTCACGAGACTTAGGCCACACCTCCTGCCAGAAGGGCAGCGCGCGATTTTTCCAATAGTCCTCACGTTGATCGGCAGCACTTTCAAGAGCCTGGGAGAGGGCTTGCGCGGACTCCTCTAGCCCTCTTTGCGGCAGCGATCCAATCGCAGATCGGAAATCCTCAACGGAATATCCGTCGGCCGGACTCAGCGCCGCATAGGTCAGAAATGCCGCGAATTGCTGGCGATGCTCGCCAAGCTCAGCGTAATGCCGCGCGCTCTCCAAGAACTGCGGCCTAAAGGCTGCCATCAATGGCTGATATAGGCGGGGCGACCACAGGAAGCCTTCCCACACGGCTTTTGCTTCGGCCGGATTGCTCCAACTGAACAGCGGCATGAGATGTTGTTCAGTCCATTGACGATCCACCCGGAAAAGTGCGATCAGGCGCGAACCCAGCAACACCCTGCCATGGCGGAATTTTTCTACTCGCAGATCACAGATTTTCGTGAAGAAGGGTTCGATTTCGGCCGGAAGCAATTCGTTGTCGTTCGGGCTTCGCTTGAACCACCGATTGATCAGAGCTTCCGTGACGTGCCCGACCGGATGATTGATGGCCTCTGAAACGGGTTCGCGTATTGGCTCGCCGTTACGCGTGATTCCAGTGCCTGGTTCCAACGGCAGCGCCAGCACGCGACTGCACAAACTCAACATAATGTCTTCGCGGTGGTTGATCGAGCTCGATGCGGCCTTGATCCACCACGTGACCCCATGCGCAAGCTCTTGAACCAAAGCCTCGGGCATGGTCAGTACCAGCGATGCGACGTATCGCCAGGAGCGCATGACCATGCCTTCCTCCGACCATGCCTGCAAAGCCTCGCGCCATCGACTGGCAGGCCATATGTCCTGCTTTGCCAGATCGCACAAGGCGAGCAAGCTGTGGAAGAAGCGACTGCGGCAGACCTCGCGCCAGGTGTCCTCATAGAACGGCCGCTGCGCGGGCGATGCCTTGGTGAGCCATTGCACTAGTTCCCGCCGCTTGCGCGGCGCAATATCGACATCCCGGCTATCGTCGTAGTCGGGGTCCCCAGTGCCGCTCATCCAGTGGGAGAACTCATCGCGCTCATCTGTAGCTAGCCGCAAATCGGGATACGACCTGGACAATTCCGTCAGGCATGCGGCCGCAGCCGCTCCCAAAGCAAGACCTGACGCGCTCAGTTTCGCCAGATGCAGCCAGACATCGCGAGCAACAAGGTCGCGCCACTGCTCCGGTTCTAGGTCAGTCCGATACATCTTGCGCGGCGGCCCTGCCATGATGGCCGTCTCCAGACGCTCCTGATCGGTGCCTTGCAGTTGCGCCCCTTGCAGAACGAACAATCGAAACACCTCTCGCCCCGTCTCGGATGACCACAGCCACCAAGCGCTATCGGTCAGGAGCCAATCTACCCACCGTTCGGGCGGAATGCTGTGAGCCTGACTGGCAGCAAACAAGGCCAGGCGCTTAAAAGTAGGGTACGGAAAGTCGAACCAAGTCAGAGCAATCCGACTTGCGCGTGCGCTGTCATTCGCGTGAATCGCCAGCCACGCATCGCGTAGCAACTCGATCAAGCTCACCCAGTCTTGAAACGCCCGGTTCTGCCAGTGTGGCGAGATGGACGGCAGATCCCAATGAGAGCGGTCGCTGTGATCCTCGGCCCCACCAAGTTCACGCAATAGGTCCAGCGCGTCACGCAGTAGTTGCTGGAAGTCTTCGAGCAGCAACGGCAGAGCCGATGTCCAACGGTCGTCACCTTCAGCCAGGTCGCGCAGTGCGGAATGCACATGATCAGAGGCCAGCACCAACTCCCACTCCACCAGTTGCCTTAAGTGAGCCGGTTCGCCCGCGTCTTCTTCCTCACGCCAGCGAAACGGCTCCTTCAAGGCGACCTGCGGAGCGAGCAGTTCGCGTAGCTCCAAGCGCAGCGTAGTTGTCAACCCATCTCTAGTCAGCCGTCCCTTCCATCTATAAAGATCGGAGTCTCGCCACGCCGATTTCACTCGCCCGCTAAGCAGCAAACGCCAGAAGGTACGCATCAGCGGGCTAGGGATCGCCTTTGGCGACTGCAAGCGGATGTCATCCATTTCGGATGCCTTGCCATGTCGTTCTAACGCCGCAAATCGATCTAGTTCATGCTCGATCAGCCACGGCCAGCGATCATGCAACCGCCCGCCGCGCTGTGCGATCCAGATGACAAGCTTCGGATCATCCAGATGACGCGTGAGCCAGCGAGCCAGATGGAACATCAAGTCATCCCAATGGCTATCAGCATTCCCTCCGGAGGCCAACAACATCTGAGGCGCGCGGTCATAGGGCGCAGGTCGGCGGATCAAGCTGAACCGTAGTTCGGAGTCCTCCTCAACGTGAGGACTCACGCAGAATCGGGCTAGATCGCTGTGCGCAAAGCGGTCGCTTCCGAAGGCCTTCAACAGCCAATCCAGGGACGGGGCCGGATTGAATTCGGCGAAGCGCTTGGCCGGCAAGCCTGACCTGTCGGACAAGGCCCAAAGCATCCGGCCCACAAAGTCGTCTTGCTGAGTGCTGTCTTGTGGCTGGGCCAGAGCGTGTTTGATGACGATGGCTTCTTTACCCTGCACGCCATCGCGGTAGGTTTCCGCCCAGGCGTGCAGCGTCTGGTGCAACGCAGAGTGGCTGCCACTGGACACCCCGTAAAGAATGGGTGTGACGCCCTTTGCTTCCCACTCGATAGTCTTGCGCTGCTCAGGCCCGGATTCGCAATCAGCAAACGCCCAGGCCTGAGGCGTAGCTTCTCCCAGCATCCGGTCTGCGGCCAGCGCATCCATCATGTAGCGCAGCACCGGGTCATTGATGCTGTACCCCACGAAACAGACCACGTAGTTCCGGAACAGCTCGCTTACGAATCTGGCGGCCCAGCGCTCGGTAAGGTAAGCAAGTCCGAAATCCCCACTGGTTACCACTAGACGGTTCAGTGCTGTGTCATCCGGCTTCTCGGGCAAAAGGCCATGCAAATAGACCAGCCCATCCCATCGGCTGTTCTTGGGGATCGGCAACATCGGTGCGGCATAAGACTGGAATGCCTGGCCGGTGCGCTTGGCCGCCGCGTGATACACGCGGTCAAAGTTGGTAGTAACCAGGCGCAGCGAGCCGTCACGGCAACGCGCCAGACGCAATAGCGCCGCGTGCGTATCGGTCGCCCCCTTACGACGCAGATTTGGTTTCAGCGCTTGTGCCAGCGCACGTCGGGCTGCCAGGCGCTGGCCCGGCAAGCGACGCTCCAGTAGATCGAGTGTGGCGTCGAACTGCTCACGCTTGAAGGCCTCCCGTTCAATGTCCGAGAATGTGGTGCCGCTCAGCCGATAGATGTCTTCCACAAGCCCCTTGAAGCCCGGCAAGCCTGCTGGGTAGGCGATGCCCGCGCCACAGAAGAACACCACGCGCCCTTCCTCGTGTGCCTGCAACAACGCATCAGGGATGTCTGGACCATTTGCAATGAACTGCACGTCTCCCTGCCTCCACGCTTTCTATTGGCCCGCACGGGCCGAGTAAATCTCTTGCATGTGTAGTCGCGCGACGGCCACCACACCTCAAATGCTCCGGCCCATCGTAAGTGGTAACGGCGACAGGGCAAATGCGCTTCGCCCGAGCAGAACGCCCTGGACGGTTGCGCGCCGCGACGCACGCCATCACAGCCTTTCATCGGATTCATGGGTTACTTAGGCCATGCTCGCAGCCTTAGAAACGAGCCGTCGCATAGCAGCCGGTCTTGGACGACCAGATATGGCCGGCACCAGTCGACTGAGCCAACGTTGCCAAACGCCCAAACGCACACCGGTCTGCCCTCACCGCCCCGCCGTCACCGCCGCATGCACATCCTTCGCCTGCCCCTGCGGCAGCGGCACATAGCGCGCTGCCATGGCCTGGGCCAGCGCCATTGCGGCGGGCTGCGGTCGCGGCGAGGTGTCGATCAGCACGCTGGCGAGGCCTGAGGCGCGCAGGCGCTGGGCGGCGCTCAGTGCGTCCTGCATGGCCAGGGCTCGACCGGGGCTGCCGTCGCGGGCGATATTGGCGCGGGCATCGGTCAGGAAGACCAGCAGCGCCCGTCCGCCCTCGCCTTGTGATTGCTGAAGGCTGCTGCCCAGCAGCCAGGCGGCCTCGATGCCGGCGGCCAGCGGCGTGCCGCCGCCGCCGGGCAGGCCGGAGA
>NZ_JAQOWX010000175.1:0-8300 GCF_028462495.1 Paucibacter sp. XJ19-41 | reverse complement strand
TCCGCCTGGTTGGTACGGCGGGAGGGGGCAGGTCACAGGATCTCGGCCTGGATGGTCACGTCCAGAGCGGTGGTCGGTTCGTCGGCCACCAACAGGCGCGGCCGGCTGGCCACCGCCATCGCGATCATCACGCGCTAGCGCTGAGCTGGTGCGGGAAGTCGTGGAAGCGGCGCTGCGGCTCGGGCAGCTTGACCAGATCCAGCAGCTGACCGCCCGCGCGGCGGCGGCCGCAGCCGACAGCGGCCGGTGCAGGCGCAGCGTCTCCAACACCTGGTCGCCGACACTCAGCACCGGATTCAGCGAACTCATCGGCGCCTGGAAGATCATCGCGACCGTGCTGCGGCAGCGCCAGCAGGTCGCGCCCCTCCAACAGGATCTGGCCGCTGACCATACGCAGTCGGGCGGCCACGTCCAACAAAGCTTTGCGCATCTGCTTGTGCGTTCAAGCACCGGACCGCAGCCGCCCCGGGGTCAGCGCCGTCCGCTCAGCGGCGCCGGCGCCGCGCCATCGCGCCGACTACCCCCAGACCGGCCAGCAGCAAGGCATAGCTGGACGGCTCGGGCACGGCCGTTACCGCCAGCACGTCGGAGACGATGGGCGTGCTGTTGGATTCAGCAATGGTGCTCCAGTTGGCCCCCACGGCCAGCGCGGCCTTCAACTCATCCATCGATGCGAACGGGGTGTCGGCACTGCTGGTCTGGGCGGTGAACTGGGTGTAGCGGGTCGTGGCATTGTTCATCCGGTATTCGCGCACCTGGATGCCGCTCAGGCCGGTCGCCGCGAAGGGGTTGTCGGAGCTGGCGTATGGCGTGGCGCGGTTGGCAATCGCCCCCAGAAAGGTGATGGCCGAGGGCGCGTAGTTGCTGGCATAGGCCGAGGCCTGGAAGGCATAGAGGATGTCGCCGCCGCTAGAGATGTTGGACGCGCCGCCATTCAGATTGCTCACCGTGCCGTTGACCACGCCGCCCGCCGCGCCGGACCTGGCCGCGTACTGGCCGTTGACGCCGGTGCCCAGCAGGGCCACCGAGGTCCCGGCGGCCACATCGGCGGCGGCCGTCCAGGACCAGAAGGTCTCGGCGCTGTTCGAGAAGACGCCCGACGAAGTCGAGGTCTGCAGCACATTGGTGTCGGTGAAATAGATCGTCGTGCCGGCGCTGAGGTCGACGAAGCTGACGAAGGACCAGCCGCCCACCGTGGTGTTGCCGTTCACGCCGGTGAAGGCGAAGTCGGTCTGGCCCAGGGTGGTGGCGGCTTGTGCGCCACCGATAGCTGCGGCTCCAGCCAGCGCGCTCAGGATCAGGGTCTTTTTGTTCAGTGTTGTCATGAGGTGTCTCCGTTGAAATAGATGTTGTTGATTCAGAACCGGCGGCGCCACGCAGCGCCGCCCAGGGCCAGCAGGCCGGCCAGCATCAGCAGCAGCGAGGCCGGTTCGGGCACGGCGCTGACGCTGCTCAAGACGAGGTTGTCGATCGCGATGCCGTAGTAGCTGTCGCGGTGATAGAGCGAGAAACCGGCGATGTCGGCCACCCCGCCGTCGCGGGCATAGGCGTAATAGCCATTGCTGACGGCGCCCAGAGCCTGGGTCGCGATCAGGCTGCCGTCGGCGCGGTAGAGGCTGAGCCAGGCCGGCCCGCCACCGGCCTCGCGCAGCTGAAAGCCCAGCGCGGACTGCCCGCTGGCGAAGCGGGCCGAGATCGCACCAAAGCCGAAGGGATCGCTGCCGTCCTCGTGCTGAGGGCCGATGCCGGCCAGCGCGATGCCGTCGGCGTCGCCATAGTCGTAGGCGCCCAGATTGGCGCCGGCCGCGCCGGCCAGCAGGTTCAGGCCGGTCAGTGGCACGCCGAAGCTCAGGTCATCGAACCAGTCCTGTGCGATCTCGCCGGGCCGCGGCGCCCTGCCGACGCCCAGTTCCTGGCCGGCAAAGCGCTCGCCGAACTGCACGCCGCCCAGCGTCAGGCTGCCCTCGATCAGGCTTCCCAGCGGGTCGCTGACCACCAGGCTCTCAAAGTCCACCCGCGTGCCCTGCAGCGCGCCGTAGTCCGTGCTGTGCACGGCGGCCTGGGCGGGGCCTAGCAGCGCAGCGCCCAGGCTCAGCGCCATCAATGTCTTGTTCATCATCTTCTCTGTCTCCTTGTTGTGGCTCAGGGGCCGCCAACGACGCTGACGTTGTCGAACGCCGCCGTCGTCAACACCGTATTGCTGCCCGAAGACAGCGCCAGGCCCACCTGCAGCGCGGCCGCGCTGACATTGGTGTTGGTCCGCTCGGTCCAGTTCAGCCCGTCGGTCGAGGCGGCCGAATACAGTGCATTGCCGCGCCGCTGCACCCGCAGCCAGACCGGCAGGGTCGAGCTGCTGTAGCCGCTGATCGAGGACTTGGCATTGGCGTTGACGGCAGCGCGGATCTCGCCGGTCGAGGCGTAGCGGGCAGTCCAGGCGTAAACAGGGGCGCCGCTCAGGCCCTCGATCGCGACAATGCCGGCCCGCGCCGAGGACTCGCTGCCGCCCTGCTGGAGCAGCCGTGCGGTGAAGGTGAAATTGCCGCTCAGCGTGATGTACTTGAAATTGAAGTTGTAGCTGTTGGCGTTCTCCATCTTGCCGGCGCCGCTGAGCACATAGGTGCCGCTGGCCGCGTCATAGCCAGCCGCCGGCACCGGCACGGTGATCTGGCTGCTGAGCAACTGTTCGCCACCAGTGCCGGCGCAGGGCAGGATCACGGTGCAGCCGCTGCCTTCCGGCGGCGTGGGGATCGGCGTTGGCGTTGGCGTTGGCGTTGGCGTGGGCGTGGGCGTGGGCGTGGGCGTGGGCGTGGGCGTGGGTGTGGGTGTGGGTGTGGGTGTCGGGCTGGGGCTGGGCGCCGGGCCGGTCAGCGCGAACGGGCCCAGGCGCCCGGCGCCCACCGAGCGCTTGATCGCCTCGCGCAGGCTGTCGGCCGGGCGCAGCGTGTAGGAGTAAGGCGGCACCCAGAGCTTCGCCACCGGCAGGCTGTCGCAGCCCTGCAGCTGGGCGTCGATCACAGCGCTCATCGGCTTGCCGTCATCGTCCTTGTCGCTGATGAAGCGATGACCGCTGCTGCGGAAGCTGATGGCCTGCTTGCCGCCGGCCAGCTTGCCGCAGATCTCCTTGGGTTTGAGGCCGGTGAATTCGTAGAAATTGCTCTCCGAAATCACATCGGCCTGGTAGCGAACATCCAGGGCTTGGCCGAACTTCAGGTCATCGTCCTGGGTCGAGGTCGAGCCGCTGACCAGGTTGTTGTAGAGATGGACCTGGCCGAAGCGCACCAGCGGCTGGCGGCTGCCGATGCTGTCCCACCAGTTGCCGGTGAAGGTCACATGCAGGCGGCCGGCATCGCTCCAGGCCCGGCCCGAGTCGCCATTGCCCACCAGGGTCAGCTTGCCGTGGCGGCTGAAATGGCTGTTGGAGACGGTGATGTAGTCCGAGCCACGCACGATGTCCAGACCGCCGTCGTGGCGGGTGTCGCTGGCCAGCGAGTCGGGCGTGTCGCCGTCGCTGATCGAGACCTGGTCGATCCAGATCTGCTGGCCGCGGGTGATCGCCAGGCCGTCCATATAGGCGTTGGCACTGTCCTCGGGGTTGACGTCCCAGGGCGTGTCTATGGCTAGATTGCGCAGGATGATGTTGCGCGTCCAGGTCGGGAAGAGCTCGGGGTCCTTGCCCTCGGCCACCCATTTCTTGAAGTCCGCCTCGGCACCGGCGGCGGTGGTCGCGGCCTCGCGGCCGATCAGGATCTGGGTGCCAGTGATGCGGGCCGGCCGGCCGTTGGCATCATTGATGCCCACCAGCGTGGTGTTGGACGGGATCGCAAAACTGCCGCCGTTCTTCTGGTCCTCGTAGCCGGTGTACTCCTCGAACACCGTGTTGCCGGCGCGCCAGCGGAAGTCGATATGGCCGACGATGCGGATGATCTTGGGCTCGTTCCTGCCCTCGCGGATCGCGGCCAGCAACTGCTCCTTGTTGAAGACCGTGTAGATGCGATTCGCCGCTGCGGACGAGCCACCACTCACCCGCACCCGGCCCTGGCGCGAGTAGCTGTGCCAGCCGATATCGGGCGCGACCTCGCGCTCGAAGCTCAGCACCCCATGGCTCGGGTCGCTGCTGGCGAACTGCCAGGCCGGCAGTCGCGGCGCGGCGCGGTAATTGGCCGGGTCGTGCAGATTGCCAATCTTGACAGGCGCTGCATAGGTCCGTTCGCCGACATCGAGCAGCAGCGGCGCACCGGTGTCGGTCAGGCTCAGCGCGTCGATCACCGCGACGGGCGGCGGTGTGCTCGGGCGCGGTGCGCGGGCATTGGCCGTCTTGGCCAGGCCGTCGGCTTGGGCAGCATCGGCGTTGGCGATGCCGGCCGTGGGTCCAGCATTGAGGCCGACACTGAGTGCCTGGCTCGGAGGCTCGCCGCCACCGCCACCGCCACCGCCACAGGCCAGCAGGCCCAGCGAGATCGACGCGGCCAGCAGGCGTGGGCCTCCCGGTCTGGAGGATGTCTTGTCTTTGCGCATGTCTAGTCTCCTGCAGCACCTGCGGCTCAAGGCCGTCTCGAGGGCGCGCTATCACAGTCTTGCAATCAGGGCACGCGGCGGCGCCACCTGCGGTCGGGCGGATGGACGGGAGCCGGTGGACGACGGGGATTCGGCGGCAGGCCGAGCGGACGGGTCGCCGGCAGCACGCGAAGGGTGCTAGCGCGGCACAACGTCAGGCGGGCAATGGCGGCAGGCGCATTGCGCGGCGGGGCTGCGGCAGCAGCAGGGCTGCCGGGAGAGGATCCCGCTCTTGCGCGACAGACCTTGAGGTCTTGGAACAGTGTTTCGTTTTCTGGACCGCCGGTCTATGCAGGCAATCCCTGAATCGGCGGTCCGCCCCCGAGTCGGGGGGCTGGCTCAGGACGTGTGCAAGGGCTTGGCGCCGATCACCACGCCGTCCTCATCGGCGTACAGCCAGTCGCCCGGCCTGATCCACAGCCCATGCAGCTGCAGGGCCACATCGGCCTGGCCCTGGCCGCGCCGCTCGGTAGGCATGGGTACATGGCCCAGCGCCAGGATGCCGAGCTGAGCGGCGCGCAATTCGGCCAGATCGCGCACGCAGCCATGGATCAGCAGACCGGCCCAGCCGTTCTTCGCGGCGGCGGCGGCCAGGTTGCCGCCGATCAGCGCTCGCTGCATAGAAGCGCCGCCGTCGAACACCAGCACCCGCCCCTGACCGGGGCTCTCGACCGCGCTCTTGAGCAGGCTGTTGTCCTCCAGCGCGCGCACCGTCGTGACCGGGCCGGCAAAGCGCGCCAGGCCGCCATAGCTGCGGTAGAGGCCGCCGGGGATGACGCGGACCTCGCCGCTGTCATCGCTCTTGTGCTCGTCGCAGAAATCGCAGGTCGAAAAGTTCATCGGCGGCTTCCTTGTGCTTCAGTGCTTGCGCTAGTCTTGCAGCGGATCGGCCAGCACCTTGATGCGCGCGCCCTGCAGGCTCACGACCTGGCCGGCGCGGATCTTGGCGGTCTTGCGCAGCTCGGTCTGGCCGTCCACCTGCACCTGGCTCTCGGTGATCATCATGCGGGCCACGCCGCCGCTGTCGGCCAGGCCGGTGGCTTTGAGCAGCTTGTCGAGCTCGATGTACTCGCCGCGAAGTTCGAAGGGAATGTCTTGCATGGACGGATTGTCGCCGAGGCACGGCGCGGCGATTCCATCCGACCGGAGGCGATCTTGTCGGCGCTGTGGATGCTAGGCTTCTACCCGGGAGGATGAGCGCGCATGTTTGGCCTGTTCAAGACGAAAGACTACCAACACCCGGAACTCGGCGCTTTCAGCTGGGAACGCGGATGCTGGCGCGGACAGTGTGCGCTTGCAGGCGGAACCACCGTGCCGCTCATCATCGGCGGTTCGCGCCAAGGGCCGGATCACGCGGCCTTTGTCCATGCCATCAGGCTGGGCGAGGACCTCCGGCAGATCGAGTCGCAGCTCAAACAGGCCCTGTTCGATCACCACTTGCCCTATGCCGAGGCTTTCCAGCGGGGCCGACTGACGCTCGAAGACGGGCCGTTTCCAGTTGTAGCCGATGCGAACCAGGCGCTCGCGCTCGCCGAGGTAGAGGCCGTCGTGATCGTAGAGTTGGACGACGAACTCGCCACCGAGGTCTGCTACCGCGTGCCCTGGGACGAAGAGCACACCCTCGGCGCCAGATTTCGTGGCCCCCGGTGGATCGAGCTGTGCGGCAGCACCCTCGTGCCGTAGGGGCCGGGGCTCGCTGCTCCGCGCTACTGCGAGGCTCACGCCGAAGCTGCTGCGGGCCTGAGTTCCGCATCGCGAGCCAGCCATGCTGAGCACCGCCGTCGACCTGGCGCAGGCCGCCGGCACGGTCCTGATGCAGTCCTTTGGCAGCCGGCATGCCGTCGTGGCCCAGAAGGGTGATATCAGCAATGTGCTCACCGAGGCGGATCTGGCCTCCGAGCGCGTCATCCTCGATGGCTTGCGGCGCCGATTTCCGGGCCACGGCGTGATCGCAGAGGAAACGGGTTTTCTTGCCGGCACATCCGAGTACACCTGGATCGTCGACCCCTTGGACGGCAGCTCCAACTATGCTGCCGGGATTCCCTGGTTCGGTGTGCTGGTCGCGCTGCTGCATGAAGCGCGTCCGGTGGCTGCGGTGCTGCACCTGCCGGTCAGCTGCGAGACCTACACCGCCGAGGCCGGCGGCGGCGCCTTTCTCAATGGCCGCCGCGTTGCCGTGTCGAATGCCGAGGCCCTGAGCGAGGTCTTGTGGGCTTACGGCATGGACGCGAAGCCGACCGCGCACGAACGCGAGCAGGACGCGCGCCTGCTGTCAGGCCTGCTGGCCCGCGTGCGCAATGTGCGGGCGACCAACAGCCTGGTGGACGCCGCCCTGACGGCCGACGGCCGGCTGGGCGGCATGCTCAACCGCTCGACTCGCATCTGGGACATCGCCGCGCCGCTGCTGATCGTCTCGGAAGCGGGCGGCCTGTACACGACGCCCTCGGGCGCGCCGCTGTCACTGAACCCTGCGGTCGACGCGCCGGATCGAGTTTATGCCGTGCTGGCCGGCGCACCGCAGTTGCACCGGCAGGTCGTCGATCTCATTCGCGATGGTCAGGGCGCGCCCGGCGAGTAGCCGGTCTGCAGGGCGCTGTCAGCCGCATCGCCCCGTCCGTCGCTCAAGCAGCACTGCCCAGACGCTGTCTGGCCGCCTCGCGGATCGCCGTCAGCGTGCTGCGGCTGGTCGAGACATCGGTGGACAGGCGCAGATGCAAGAGCGTGGGCTTGCCGGCGGCCAGCGCGGCCTGCAGCGCCGGGGCGAAGTCCTCGGTGTGATCGACACGCCGGGCGGCCCAGCCATAGGCCAGCGCCAGTTGCACGAAGTCGGGGTTGAAGAGATCGCTGCCCGAGACCCGGCCCGGGTACTCGCGCTCCTGGTGCATCCGAATCGTGCCGTAGGTGCCGTTGTCGACCACCACCGAGATCAGGCGCTTGGCGCCATAGCCGGTGGCGGTGGCCAGCTCCTGGCCGGTCATCAGGAAGTCGCCATCACCGGCGATATTGACGACCCAGCGCTCGGGATCGAGCAGGCTGGCCGCCACGGCCGCCGGCACGCCGTAACCCATCGCGCCCGAGGTCGGGGCCAGCTGGGTGCGGCCATGCTGGTGCAGCGCCGGGTACTGATGGAAGCGGTGCAGCCAGCCGCTGTAGTTGCCGGCGCCATTGGTGAAGATGGTGCCCTCGGGCATCGCCCGGCTCAGGGTCTTGACGACCTCGGCCATGTCCAGCGGGCTGACCGGCTGGGGGAGCAGATTCGCTTGGTAGTCGGCATGGGCCTGATGCGCCCAGTCGGTCCAGGCGACGCTGTCCGGTGCCGCCATGCTCTGCAGCGCCTGGGCCGCACAGCTCATGCTGGCATTGATCATCAGATCGGCCGCATAGACACGGCCCAGCTCCTCGGCGCCGGCGTGGATGTGCAGCAGTTGCTGGCTGGGGCGCGGTGCCTGCAGCAAGGTGTAGCCACCGGTGGTCATCTCGCCCAGGCGCGGGCCTACCGCCAGGATCAGGTCGGCCTGTTGCACCCGCTGCGCCAGCTTCGGATTGATGCCGATGCCCACATCGCCGGCATAAAGCGGATGGCGGTTATCGAACAGATCCTGGAAGCGGAAGGCACAGCCGACCGGCAGCTGCCAGGCCTCGGCAAAGCGCTGCAGCGCCGCGCAGCTGTCAGGCGTCCAGCCGCCGCCGCCGACGATCACCAGGGGCCGCTGGGCCGCCAGCAGCCGCGAGCGCAGATCGGCCAG
>NZ_JAQOWX010000174.1:0-8379 GCF_028462495.1 Paucibacter sp. XJ19-41 | reverse complement strand
ACGGGGAGGGGCCGCGGCTGCTGTCCGCGCTGCTCTTGCTGGGCCTGCTGGCCGGCGTGCTGCCGCTGGCCGGCATGCACAACGCGACGGCGCAGGCCGGCTTGGCGGCAAGCGCAGTCCCTGCCAGCGCCGGCCCTCACTTGCCCGCCGACCTGGCGCTGGCCTCCAGCCATGCGCTGGTGCTGGATGCCGATTCCGGCGAGGTGCTGCTGGCGCGCAACGCGCAGCAGGCGGTGCCGATTGCCTCGATCAGCAAGCTGATGACGGCTCTGGTGGTGCTGGACGCGGGGCAGGACCTGCAGCAGCAGCTGAGCGTCTCGCGCGAGGATGTGCGGGCCAGCCCCTTCAGCAGCGCGTCGCTGCGGCCGGGCCAGCGGCTGAGCCGCGAGGCGGCCCTGACCCTGATGCTGCAGGCCTCCGACAACCGCGCCGCCCAGCTGCTGGCGCGCCACTATCCGGGCGGCCTGGCCGCCTTCGAACAGGCCACGCAGGACAAGGCCGGCAGCCTGGGTCTGCAGACGGCGGAGCTACGCCACCCGACCGGTGTGCCGTCCAGCAGCCGGGCCAGCGCCGCCGATGTGGCCCGTCTGCTCGAGGCCGCCGCCAGCGAGCCGCTGATACGGCAAGCCGCCGGCGCGGCGCGGGCCCGCGTGCTGGTCGATGGCAAGCCGATCGAATCCCTCCACAGCAATCCGCTGGTCGGCGCCCCCGGCTGGCCCATGCTGCTGGCCAAGACCGGCTTCACACAGGCGGCCGGGCGCTGCGTGGCCCTGCAGATGCACCTGCAGGGACGGCGGCTGAGCGTGGTGCTGCTGGGGGCGCCGGACGCCGCGCAGCGCGAGGCCGATCTGCAGCGCATCCGCGCTGCGCTGCAGGGCTGAGCCAAGAACATCTACCCCATGGAATCAATACCGATGAACACCCTCTCTCGCCGCCAACTCTTGCTGCAGGCCGGCGCCTCCTCGCTGCTGCTGGGCGGCCTGCCCGGCGTCGCCAATGCCGTGGTGACGGCCCATGCCCCCTTTGCCGCGCTGGAACAGAAGGCCGGTGGCCGGCTCGGCGTGGCCGTGCTGGACTGTGCCGATGGCGCGCTGATCGGCCATCGCTGGCAGGAGCGCTTTGCGCTGTGCTCCACCTTCAAGCTGCCGCTGGCCGGCGTGGTGCTGCGCGAGGCCGACCAGGGCCGGCTGCAGCTCGATCGGCCGCTGCGCTACGGGCCGGCCGATATGGTGCCTCATGCACCGGTGACGGGCCGGCATCTGGCCAGCGGCAGCATGAGCATTGCCGCGCTGGCCGAGGCCACGCAGACCACCAGCGACAACGTCGCCGCCAATCTGCTGCTGCGCGAGCTCGGCGGCCCGGCCGGCCTGACGGCCAGGCTGCGCGAGCTGGGCGATGGCGAGACCCGGGTGGACCGCTACGAGCCACAGATGAATGTGGTCGATGTGGTCCACGCCGGCGAGCTCAGGGACACCAGCACGCCGCTGGCGATGGCCCGCACGACCGACCGGCTCTTGAATTCCGACTGGCTGGCGCCGGCCTCGCGCGAGCGGTTGGCCCAGTGGATGATCGCGACCGACACCGGCCTGAAGCGCCTGCGCGCCGGCTTCCCGGCCGGCTGGAAGGCTGGCGACAAGACCGGCACCTTCATGGGCCCGGGCGTGGATGACAAGTACAACGATGTCGCGATCGCCTGGCCGCCGGGGCGGCCGCCGCTGATCGTGTCGGCCTACTACGAAGGCCCGGGCCGGCACGACCATATGCGCGACCAGGACCAGGCGGTGCTGGCCGAGGTCGGACGGCTGGCGGCGGCCTGGTGGCTCTCGCGCCAGCCGCGCTGAACCCTCAGCGCAAGGTCCGGTTGAACAGCGCCAGCGTGCGCGCCCAGGCCTGCTGCGCCGCGCTGGCATCAAACCGCGGCGTGGTGTCGTTGTTGAAGCCATGCTGCGTGCCGGCGTACTTGAAGGCCTCGTGCTTGGTGCCGGCGCTTTTCAGTGCGGCCTCGTAGGCGGGCCAGGCGGCGTTGATGCGCTCGTCGTTCTCGGCAAAGATGATCAGCAGCTCGGCCTTGATCTGGCCCACCTGTTCGGCCGGCGCCGGCGCGCCATAAAAGGCCGCGCCGGCCTGCAGCTCGGGCAGCCGGGTGGCCAGGAAGTTGACCATGCCGCCGCCATAGCAGAAGCCCACCGCGCCGAGCTTGCCATTGCCACCGGTGACGCCGCGCGCGAAGCCGGCGGCCGCGACGAAGTCCTCGCGTGTCTTGGCCTGGTCGAGCTTGGCGAACTGTTCGCGGGCCTTGTCCTCGTCGCCCGGATAGCCGCCCAGCGGGAACAGCGCATCGGGCGCGACCGCGATGAAGCCGTCCAGCGCCAGGCGCCGCGCGATGTCCTCGATATGCGGGTTCAGGCCGCGGTTCTCATGAATCACCAGCACCACCGGCAGCGGGCCCGGCGCCTGGGCCGGCCGCGTCACATAGGCGCGCACCTTGCCATAGCCGGCCGGCGACGCGAACTCGACGAACTCGGCCTTGACCCGCGCATCGCCCGGCGCCACCTTCTGCGCCTGCGCGAAGTCCGGGCTCAGCGCCGCCAGCAGCGCCGCCGCCGTCGTGCCGCTGGCCAGCGCGAAGCGCGCCGCCCGGTCCAGAAAGCCGCGGCGGTCGATGTCGCCATGCACGTACTGGTCGAACAGGCACCACAGCTCGGGGTCGAACTGGCTGGGGTCGATGACGGGCGCGGTTGCTGACGCTGATGCTTGTGGATTCATGGAAAACCTCCGCGAGTTGACGACAGGATGAGCGAGGCTGCGTTTTACACCGCCCGGCCGGACGGCGTGAGTCCCGGGGTTTCCCGCAGGCGGCCGGGCGGCGGCAGCGCATCGAGCGGGCTGCGCACGGCGGCGCCGCCGAGCCTGAGCACATGCGTGTAGATCATGGTCGTGGCGACGTCGGCATGGCCCAGCAACTCCTGAACCGTGCGGATGTCGTAGCCGGCCTGCAGCAGATGGGTCGCGAACGCATGACGCAGGGTGTGCGGCGTGGCCGGTTTGGTGATGCTGGCGGCGACCACTGCCCGTTTGAATGCACGCTGGAAGGTCTGGTCGTACAGATGATGCCGCCTGACCACGCCACTGCGGGGATCGGTGGACAGATGGTCTTGCGGGAAGACCCAGAACCACGCCCAGCTGTGCCCTGCTCTGGGGTACTTGCGCTCCAGTGCATGCGGCATCTCCACGCCGCTCTGGCCGGACGCAGCATCGGCGGCCCAGCGCCGGTGCGCATCAGCGAGCTGGGTGCGCAGCTCGGCATGCAGGGTCTGCGGCAGCATCACCACGCGGTCCTTGCCGCCCTTGCCCGAGCGCACGATCAGCGCCTGGTGCTCGAAGTCCAGATCCTTCACGCGCAGTTGCAGGGCCTCGCTGATGCGCAGCCCGGTGCCATAGAGCAGCTTGGCCAGCAGCAGATGCTCGCTGCCGCCATCGGCAGCAGCAGCCGCCGCCGCCGCCATCTGCGCGAACAAGGCCTGCACTTCTTCGACCGACAAGACCACCGGCAGGCGCCGCTGCGTCTGCGGCCGGCCGATCTCGGCCATCCAGGGCAGGCTCAGGCCGAGCACCTTGCCATAGAGAAAGAGCAGGGCGGACAGCGCCTGCCTGTGGGTGGACGGTGCCAGGCCGCGATCGGCGGCCAGATAGGATAGAAAAGCCTCCACCTCGGCCCCGCCCATCTCGGCCGGGTGGCGCAGGCCGTGCCAGCGCACGAAGGCGCGATACCAGAACACATAGGCCTCCTCGGTGCGCCGGCTGTAGTGCAGATAACGTATGCGTTCACGCAACTGGTCCAGCAGCTTGGTCGACCGCAGCGGCGGCAGGGCCACCGCCGCCCCGTGCGCCGCCGGCCTCAGGGTTTTNACGCAACTGGTCCAGCAGCTTGGTCGACCGCAGCGGCGGCAGGGCCACCGCCGCCCCGTGCGCCGCCGGCCTCAGGGTTTTGCGCGCTGGCAATGACCCGGGTGATGATGGCAACATATAAGCTCCAAGCCCCGGCGCCGAGAAAAGAAGACGCACAAACAAGCCGCCGGACTTGCAGGAAATTTAGTACTGTATTTACATACAGTCAAAGGGGGAAAATGAAATCACAGCAAAGACTTGGGCGGCATCCGCTGCCCGATGTTATTCAGCACGTCCCGGCGTTAGGGCGCAGTGCCTGTCTCCCTACAACACGTTGAACTAAACCGCTGACGCGGTGGCTGCCACCGCCGGCGGTCACCGCGTTTTGCATGGGGCGCAGTACTTGCGCCAAGCGAATGACGGGAGAAGTCTGCGAGCTGGGGAATGTTCCCCGGCTCCAGGAGACTGTCATGACACCACTGCGGCAGCAAATGCTCGATGCGATGGTGGTGCGCGGCATGGCCGCGCGCACGCAAGAGACCTATGTGGATTCGCTGGCCCGGATGGCGCGTTACTTCAAGCGCAGCCCCGCCGAGCTGACAGCCAAGGAGATCGAGTCCTACATGGTCTACCTGGTCAAGGAACGCAAGCTCTCCTTCTCCAGCGTGAACCACGTGGCTGCGGCCAGCCGCTTCTTGTTCACCCACGTGCTGAGCCTGCCCGAACAGGGCCAGCGGATGCTGCCGCCGGTGGCGCGAGCGCCGCACAAGCGCCCTGAATTGCTGTCGCGCGATCAACTGTCTCAGCTGTTCTCGCATTGCACGAACCCGGTGATGCGCATGCTGATGCAGACGCTGTATGCCTGCGGCCTGCGAATCACCGAAGGCTGCCAACTCCGCGCGTGCGACATCGACAGCGCGCGTGACCGCATGTGCGTGCGCATCGTCGCCGGCAAGGGGGCGGCCGACCGCTACACGCTGCTGAGCCCGACCCTGCTGGTCCTGCTGCGCGAGCACTGCCGGCGCTATCGCTGCCATCAGAAGGCCCCGGGCTGGCTGTTTGCCAACACCGACACCGGCCAGCCGCTGAGCACCTCCGGCGTTCAGCGCCACTACCAAGCCGCACGCCGCGCGGCCGGCATCCACAAGGCCGGCAGCACCCATGGCTTGAGGCACGCCTTTGCCACCCACCTGCTGGAATCAGGCGTGGACCTGCACACCATCTCCCGGCTGCTGGGGCACTCACACATCGAGACCACGAGCCGCTGCTACCTGCACCTGATCAGCCCACAGTTCAAGCCACCGCGCCTGGCTGACCCGTTGGATCTGCTCGCCGCACTGCCACCGGCGCCGTTCGTGCCGCCGAACCACTGAGCTCGCTTCACCGAGAACGTTGGTGGCCACCCTGGCCGACGTGCTGCAGCAGTGCGGCGCAGCCTATGTGCAGGCGCCCGCGCTGAGCACCCAGCAAGCCAAAGCCTGGCGGGCCATCTGCGCCTGCCGAACGTCGGCGCTGGGCGGGCAGCGCCTGGCCTGCAGCCATTGCGGGCACAGCCACTGGCACTTCCACTCCTGCCGCAACCGACACTGCCCCCAGTGCGGAGCCCGAGCCAAGGATCGATGGTTGCAAGGCCGCTTGGCTGAAGTGCTGCAGGTCCCTTACGCGCATCTGGTCTTCACGCTGCCGCACCAGCTCAACGGTCTGTATCGCCACCAACCCCGCTGGCTCATTGACACGCTGTTCGCCAGTGTGGCCGCGACACTGGGCGAGTTCGCCGCCAATGCACGCTGGATGGGCGTTGAGAACGGGCAGCCCGCCTTCAGTCTCGTGCTGCACACTTGGACCCAGGACTTGCGCCAGCATCTGCACCTGCATGCGGTAATGGCCTGCGGCGTGCTCGCGCCCAACGGGCATTGGCAAGTCCCCGCGCGCAAACCCGACTTCCTCTTCCCGGTGCGCGCGCTGTCACGGGTGTACCGCGGCAAGTTCATCGCGAAGCTGCGAGACTTGGCCGAGCGGCATCCGCAGAATGCCGACACCGTGTTCAGTCAGGCGGGGCGCCAGGCGCTGTACCGGCACGACTGGGTGGTCTACGCCAAGACCCCCCTGGCCGGACCGGCACAAGTGCTCGATTACCTGAGCCGCTACACCCACCGCACGGCCATCGGCAACGAGCGCATCAAGACCATCAGTCCTGCGGGCGAGGTCGTCTTCAGCGTGCGGGCGGACGAGCATGGCGGCAAGCGCGTGCTCAAGCTGCAGGGGAGCGAGTTTGTGCGGCGCTTCCTGCTGCATGTGCTGCCGGCCGGCATCAAACGCATCCGTCACTACGGGGTGCTGGCCAACGGCTGCAAGAAAACGCAGTTGCGGCAAGCACGGCAGGCCCTTGCGCAGCCGGCACCGAATCCGCCCGCGCTGGAAGCGGCACGGGCGTTCGTGCAGCGTGTCAGCAAGTTGGACTTCTTGTGCTGTCCTCAGTGCAAGGTCGGGATGCTGCGGGCCGTGCAGACGCTGGCTGGGCAGCGATACCTGCCGGCGCCAGGGCAGTCGGTTTGCGCAGACCGGAACGACGCCCTGCACGTGCAGGCACGAGGGCCGCCATGAGCACACAGATGAATCTCCATACGTGCTGCTTCAGGACCGTTGGCTGGGCTTGCGGGGACAGGTCTTGCCGCTCGGATGTCGCTGGCCGCACAGCGCCATGTGGCAGAGCGACGGGCCGAGCCAAACGATCCCCCCAAAGGGGTGGAAAGGGCAATTCCGCAGCCTCGCAGCGGGCCGCCCGCCCATAATTGGCTGCATGGCCTCGTCAGATTCGATCAAATCCCCCACAGCCAGCGGCATCGCCCTGGGCGGTTCAGTTCAACACGGTTTATCTGCCGCCGGCCACGATCGGCCGGGTTGCCTGCGCCTTGGGGCGGCAGATAAACGCTGACTGTTAGGACTATGAACACTACCAACGAGTACAAATACCTTTGGGACGGCTCTGAACCTGGCTGGGCACTTGCCTATATATATCGCCAGTGCATAAAAATTTCCCTGAACTTTGGTGGCACTGGACCTAGCTTAAAGGAAATAAAATCGCTCCGAGCAATAATCCCCGAGTATGGTGAGCTGCCAGCAACGGAGGTTCTTACAAAGTTGCGTACGCACACCTCACTTGATCTAGGAGAATTCGAGCCTGTCGAAGGTCGTCGTATTTCAGATGCCTTCCGCAAACAAGGCCTCACAGTAGAGGCTTTCACCGAAGACAGATCTGGCTACTTGCCGATTAATGAGCTAACGAATGTTGCGTTGATTATTGAAGACGACGAAATTAGCAGACAGGTATGTGCAGAAGCACTCCGCCTTGGGCTTCCTGTAAGACATATAGAGGCATAAAGTGCGCCAAGAACTGGCTCTTGTGGTGCGTCCTAACAACTGGTTCAAGTCGTTCGCTTCGCTCACTCGGGACCGGCTAAAGCCGGCCCCTTAACCAAACGTTATGCAGCAGGCTAAACAGAACTCCATCGCTGGCTTCAGGCCGGGCTTGCGCGGCGAGCGTGCCGAGCAGGCAACCTTGTCGTTCGCGGCGAAGTCGGGCGAGTGCGTTGCGGTGCCAGGTCTTGCTAGCGCTCAGGGTCCGGATTCGCGCCGCGCTGTGGGTGCGGCTAGTCCAGCAAGCCCGCTCGCCTCAGCCTTCGGCGGCTTTCAGCTTCGGCAGCGCTGCGCTGCCTCCATCGCCGTGCCTTCGAGTAGCGAGGCTGGGCATAACCGGTCGCTGCAGCGGACGGCTTCGCCGCCCGCTGAGCTTTCACGTTATGCAGCAGGCTAGACAGAACTTCATCGCTGACTTCAGGCCGGGCTTGCGCGGCGGGCCTGCCGAGCAGGCGGCCTTGGCGCTCGCGGCGAAGTCTGGCGAGTGCGTTGCGGTGCCAGGTCTTGCTAGCGCTCAGGGTTCGGGTTAGCGCCGCGCCGTGGTTGCGGCTAGTCCAGCAAGCCCGCTCGCCTCAGCCTTCGGCGGCTGTCAGCTTCGTCAGCACGTCGCTGCCTCCCTCGCCGTGCCGTCGAGTCGCGGGGCTCGGCATAACCAGTCGCTGCAGCGGACGGCTTCGCCGCCCGCTGAGCTTTCACGTTAGGCATCTATGGCGACAGCATCGGATTCGATCTATCGAGCGGGCATTGCTTTCGTCGCGACCAGCATGACAACCTTCGCAGTTGGCATGTGGCTCGCGCGTGCGTACATTTGCCAGCCACATGGGCCGATAGCATTCGCTGCAAGCTTTGTCTTCTGTGCCATGGCCTTGCTGGCCTTCATCATTGTGGCCGTTCAGCGGCGCTCACTTCGGGCTGCTGGTGCTGTTCTTTCTGTCGGCTTGCTTGGTGCCGTACTGGCGTTCGCAAGCGTCGGAACAACATTGCCGGGCTGCTCTGGTGTGTGAGATGCCTAACCAGTCGCTCGAGCCGACTCCCCTCGGCATGCCTCGGGTCGCGGCTCAGCTTCAACGTTGA
>NZ_JAQOWX010000173.1:0-8379 GCF_028462495.1 Paucibacter sp. XJ19-41 | reverse complement strand
TGCAGGCCGAGGGCCGGCGCGTGCTGATGCTGGGCGACGGCATCAACGATGCGCCGGTGCTGGCGCGTGCCGATGTCAGCCTGGCGATGGGGCAGGGCGCGCTGATCGCCCGCGCGCAGGCCGATGGCGTGCTGCTGTCGGGCCGGCTGGTCGATGTGGCGCTGGCCCGCGAACTGGCGCTGCGCACCCGCCGCGTGATCCGGCAGAACCTGGGCTGGGCGGCGCTCTACAACGCCACCTGCATTCCGCTGGCACTGGCCGGCCTGCTGCCGCCCTGGGCGGCGGGCCTGGGCATGGCGGCCAGCTCGCTGCTGGTGGTGATGAACGCCTACCGCCTGAAACGCTGACGAGGCAGCCCACACGATGGACATTCTTTATCTCTTGATCCCGATGTCGGTGCTGCTGGTGCTGGGCATCGTCGGCCTGTTCGGCTGGGCGATCAATAACGGGCAATTGGACGATCTGGAGCGCGAAGGCGAACGGATCTTCGAGGGGGAAGCGGCCGGGGTTGATGGCGATCAAGCCTCCCGAACGCTGGCGGGCAGACAATTTTCTGCATCTGAGGAAGACAGGAGCGAGAAGCATGTCAATGGCTAGTGTTTCGCAGCCGGCCGCGCCGGCGAGGGCTGCCGGACTATCGGGGCCCCATTACGAAGACGGTGTGGTGCGGGCGTTCGCGCGGGCCGCCGTGCTGTGGGGCGTGGTGGGCATGCTGGTGGGCGTCATCATCGCCGCCCAACTGGCCTGGCCGGAGCTGAACTTCGGCATCTCATGGCTCAGCTATGGTCGCTTGCGGCCGCTGCACACCAATGCGGTGATCTTTGCCTTCGGCGGCTGTGCGCTGTTCGCGACCGCCTATCACGTGGTGCAGCGCACCGGCCAGACGCGGCTGTTCGCGCCAGGTCTTGCCTGGCTGACCTTCTGGGGCTGGCAGTTGGTGATCGTCGCGGCGGCGGTGACTCTGCCGCTGGGCATGACCAGCGGCAAGGAATATGCCGAGCTGGAGTGGCCGATCGACATCCTGATCACCGTGGTCTGGGTCAGCTACGCGGTCGTGTTCTTCGGCACGGTGGGCACGCGCAAGGTGCGCCACATCTATGTGGCGAACTGGTTCTTCGGCGCCTTCATCATCGCGGTGGCCTTGCTGCACCTGGTCAACAGCGCGGCGATTCCCGTCAGCTGGACCAAGAGCTACTCGGCTTATGCCGGCGTGCAGGACGCGATGGTGCAGTGGTGGTATGGCCATAACGCGGTGGGTTTCTTCCTGACCGCCGGTTTTCTCGGGATGATGTACTACTACATCCCCAAGCAGGCCGGCCGGCCGGTCTACAGCTACCGCCTGTCCATCGTCCACTTCTGGGCGCTGATCTTCACCTATATGTGGGCGGGCCCGCACCATCTGCACTACACGGCGCTGCCGGACTGGGCGCAGAGTGTGGGCATGGTGTTCTCGCTGGTGCTCTTGGCGCCCAGCTGGGGCGGCATGATCAACGGCATCATGACGCTCAGCGGGGCCTGGCACAAGCTGCGCGACGACCCGATCCTGAAGTTCCTGATCGTCTCGCTGAGCTTTTACGGCATGTCGACCTTCGAGGGTCCGATGATGTCGATCAAGACGGTCAATGCGCTGTCCCACTACACCGACTGGACCGTCGGCCATGTGCACAGCGGCGCCTTGGGCTGGGTCGGTCTGATCTCGATGGGCTCGCTGTACCACCTGATCCCGCGCATGTACGGCCGCACCGAGATGTTCAGCAAGCGCGCGATCGAGCTGCACTTCTGGGTCGCGACCCTGGGCATCGTGCTCTATATCGCCGCGATGTGGATCGCCGGCGTGATGCAGGGCCTGATGTGGCGCGCGGTCAACCCGGACGGCACCCTGGTCTACACCTTTGTCGAGAGCGTCAAGGCCACCTATCCCTTCTATGTGATCCGTCTGCTGGGCGGCCTGCTGTACCTGGGCGGCATGCTGATCATGGCCTGGAATGTGGTGATGACGGTGCGTGCCGGACGACCCGAGCCGGTTCGCATCCCCGCCGTGGTGGCGCATGCCTGAGGGAGCAAACACAATGGCTGACAACAACAAACCCGTCGCCGGTCACGAAAAGATCGAGACCAACAACTTCCTGATGATCGTGCTGGTGCTGCTGACCGTGCTGGTCGGCGGCGTCGTCGAGATCGTGCCGCTGTTCTTCCAGCGCTCGACCACCGAGGCCGCAACGGGACTCAAGCCCTATACCGCGCTGCAGCTGGCCGGCCGCGACATCTATGTGCGCGAGGGCTGCTACAACTGCCATTCGCAGATGATCCGGCCCTTCCGTGCCGAGACGCTGCGCTACGGCCACTACTCGACCGCCGGCGAGTTCGTCTACGACCGGCCGTTCCAGTGGGGCAGCAAGCGCACCGGGCCGGACCTGCACCGCGTGGGTGGCAAATACAACGACGAGTGGCACCGCATCCACCTGATCAATCCGCGCGATCTGGTGCCCGAGTCGAACATGCCGGCCTACCCCTGGCTGGCCACCGCGACGGTCGATCCGGCCGAGATGCCGGGCAAGCTGAAGGCGCTGCGCCTGCTCGGCGCACCGTACAGCGATGCCGAGATTGCCGGCGCGGCCGAGGCTGTCAAGGGCCGCACCGAGATGGACGCCGTGATCGCCTATCTGCAGGTGCTGGGCACCGCCGTCAAGTAAAGGAGAAGGCGCATGGATATCAACACCCTGAGAAGCGCGGTGACCCTGCTGCTGCTGCTGATGTTCCTGGCCATCGTGGCCTGGGTCTACAGCAGAAAGCGCGACCAGCGCACTTTTGACGAGATCGCCGAGCTGCCGCTGCAAGGCGAGATGGGAGAGCCCAATGACAAGTGATTTCTTCTCCAACGGCTGGTCCATCTTCGTGGCCGCGAGCACGATCGCGGGCCTGCTGCTGTGCCTGTTCCTGCTGATCATCGCCAGCCGCCGCAAGGTGATGGCCAATGACAACAGCACCGGCCATGTCTGGGACGAGGACCTGAAGGAGCTCAACAACCCGCTGCCGCGCTGGTGGATGGGCTTGTTCGTGCTGACCGTGCTGTTCTCCGGCATCTATCTGGCCCTTTATCCGGGCCTGGGCAGCGCGGCCGGCACGCTGAAGTGGAGCAGCACCGGCCAGTACGAGGCCGAGCAGGCCAAGGCGCGCAGCGCGCTGGCGGCGGTCTATGCGCCCTTCAACGCGATGCCGGTCGAGGAGCTGGCCAAGAACGGCCAGGCCATGGGCATCGGCGAGCGCCTGTTCGCCAACAACTGCGCCGGCTGCCATGGCTCCGACGCCAAGGGCAGCAAGGGCTTTCCGAACCTGACCGATGGCGACTGGCTCTATGGTGACAAGCACGAGACCCTGATCGAGACCATCAGCAAGGGCCGCAACGGCGTGATGCCACCGATGGCGGCGGCGCTGGGCAAGCCCGAGGACGTGCGCAATGTGGCCAACTATGTGCTGAGCCTGTCGGGCAGCGCGCACAACTCGATCGCGGCCCAGCTGGGGCGCAGCAAGTTCGGCGTCTGCGCGGCCTGCCACGGCATGGACGGCAAGGGCAACCAGGCCCTCGGTGCCCCCAATCTGACCGACAAGATCTGGCTGCACGGCTGGGGTGAGGACGCCATCGTCGCCATCATCAACAACGGCAAGAACAATATGATGCCGGCCCATGGCGAGCGGCTCAGCCCCGAGCAGGTCCGCGTGCTCGCCGCCTATGTCTGGGGCCTGTCGCGTTCGTCCACTGCGGTAGCGGCCAAGTAAGCGATCCAGCCACTCATGGATAGCCCTCCGCGCAAGGTCATCCCTCTGGTGGCGGCCGATGATGCCGCCACCGAGATGGTGTCGCTCTACCAGGCCCAGCAGAAGATCTACTCGCGTGCCGTCAGCGGCTGGTTCGCCACCTGGCGCTGGGTGCTGGTGTGGGCGACGCAGCTGTTGTTCTACGGACTGCCCTGGCTGGACTGGGGCAGCCGCCAGGCGGTGCTGTTCGACCTCGAATCGCGGCGCTTCTACATCCTCGGCCTGGTCCTTTATCCGCAGGACTTCATCTACCTGACCGGGCTGCTGCTGATCTCGGCCTATGCGCTGTTCCTGTTCACTGCGGTGGCGGGGCGGTTGTGGTGCGGCTTCGCTTGCCCGCAGACGGTCTATACCGAGATCTTCATGTGGGTGGAGCAGAAGTTCGAGGGTGATCGCGCCAAACGCATGAGGCTCGATGCTTCCCCCTGGGGCGCCGAGAAACTGCTGCGCAAGGGCGGCAAGCAGGCGGCCTGGATCGCCATCGGGCTGTGGACCGGCTTCACCTTTGTCGGCTACTTCACGCCGATCAAGGTCCTGAGTCAGGAAGTGATGAGCCTGGGCCTGGGTCCCTGGGAATGGTTCTGGATCCTGTTTTACGGCTTTGCGACCTATGGCAATGCCGGCTATATGCGCGAGCAGGTCTGCAAATACATGTGTCCTTATGCGCGCTTCCAGAGCGCGATGTTCGACAAGGACACGCTGATCATCAGCTACGACGCCGAGCGCGGCGAGCCGCGTGGCTCGCGCAGCAAGAAGGCCGATCCTGCCGCACTGGGCCTGGGCTCGTGCATCGACTGCACCCTGTGCGTGCAGGTCTGTCCGACCGGCATCGACATCCGCAAGGGCCTGCAGTACGAGTGCATCGGCTGCGCCGCCTGCATCGATGTCTGCGACAGCGTGATGGACAAGATGAGCTATCCGCGCGGCCTGATCCGCTATGACACCGAGAACGGCCTGTCCCAGCATCTGAGCCGCCGCGAACGCCTGCTGCGCATCTTCCGGCCGCGGGTGTTGATCTATGGCGCGGTGCTGCTGCTGATCACCGCCGGCCTGTTCACCAGTCTGGCGCTGCGCGCGCCCTTCAAGGTCGATGTGGTGCGCGATCGCGGCGCGCTGGCGCGCCTGGTCGACGACGGCTTCATCGAGAACGTCTACCGGCTGCAGATCATGAACACCACCGAGGCCGTGCAGCACTATCGTATCGAGGCCGAGGGCCTGCCCGGGCTGGCCACTGCGCAGCCGGTGCGGCTGGAGGTCGGGCCGGCCGAGGCCCGCTGGGTGTCGGTGGCCTTGCGGGTGCCGCCGCAGAGCGCGGCCCAGGCCGGCAGCGGCGCCCATGAGATCCGTTTCGCCATCGAGCGCGAGGCTGGGGCGGACGAGCAGCCCGCCTATGCCTTGAGCGAGAAGTCAACCTTTGTCGTGCCGCGCTGAGCGTGGCGGCATCCTGCAGGAGCAAACATGAGTCAACCGCAAGCAAGCAACACGCCGAGCCGACCCTGGTGGCGCGAATCGATGATGTGGCTGGTGATCGGCGGCCCCAGCGTGGTGGTGGTCGCGTCCTTTGTGACGCTCGCGCTGGCCATCACCTACCCTGACCCGGTGATCGAGGCGGTGCCGGCTCAGGCCAGTGCCGGCAGTGAAGCGGCAATGAGTTCGGCGCAGACACCGGCCATGAAGGCCCGCAACCATGCCGCCACCGGGGGGCGCTGATGGACGAGCCATCATGGCGCTCGCGCCTGGTCATGGCCATCCTGTGGCCTTCGTTCTTGATGGCTGGGGTGCTGGATGTTCTGGTCTTCAGCCTGCTTGATCCGGCCGCATTGGTCGAGGCCAGCTCACTGTCCGGCACCAGCATCTACACGCTGGGCTTTCTGGGCTTCTGGATCGTGACCGGGCTGAGTTCGGCGCTAAGCCTGTGGCTGGCCGGCTTGCCGCTCGCTACAAAGGACGAGCGCTGAATCAGCAGTTGCTGCTGTTCACCAGGCGCTGCAGGCCGGCCTGGTCGAGGATCTGGATCTGGCGCTGCTTGACGTCCAGCAGGCCCTCTTCCTGGAACTTCGAGAAGGTGCGTGACACGGTCTCCAGCTTCAGGCCCAGATAGCTGCCGATCTCTTCGCGCGTCATGCGCAGCACCAGGCTGGAGGCCGAGAAGCCGCGCGCCTGCAGGCGCTGAGTCAGGTTCAGCAGAAAGGCGGCCAGGCGCTCCTCGGCGCGCATGCTGCCCAGCAGCAGCATCACGCCGTGGTCGCGCACGATCTCGCGGCTCATGATCTTGTGGAACTGGTGCTGCAGATCGGTGAACTCGCGCGACAGCTCCTCGAGCTGCTCGTAGGGGATCACGCAGACCTGGGAGTCTTCCAGCGCCACCGCGTCGCAGCTGTGGCGGTCATTGCTGATGCCGTCCAGCCCCAGCAGCTCGCCGGCCATCTGGAAGCCGGTGACCTGGTCGCGGCCGTCCTCGGACGACACGCAGGTCTTGAAGAAGCCGGTGCGCACCGCGTAGAGCGACTGGAAGGCGTCGCCGGTGCGGAACAAGGTGTCGCCGCGCGCGACCTGGCGGCGCGTCGCCACCAGGCTGTCGAGCTGCTCCAGATCGGGCTTGGACAGGCCCACCGGCAGGCACAGCTCGCGCAGATTGCAGCTGGAGCAGGCGACCTTGAAGGGCTCGATCTTGATGGCGGGTGCGGTGCTCATGCCGCGCATTATGGTCTGCCCGGGGCAGCCGCTCGCCTCGCCGGTGTCCGGCTTGGGCGAAGAGTGGAGGGGTGTCAGCATGATGTTCCTCAAGGTTGCCGTGATTGTTGTCGGGGCCATGCGCAGCAAGCTTGATGCAGGTCAATTGCCCGCCAGCTAGGCTTGGCACAGTGGCGGACATGCCAAACAGCACCACCGCCACAGCTCTGGGTATCAGCGAAGAACTGCTGCGTCGCTACGACGTGGCCGGCCCGCGTTACACCTCCTACCCGACCGCCGACCGCTTCGTCGAGGCCTTCACGGTGGCGCAGTACGAACAGGCGCTGGCCCAGCGCGCCAGCGGCTCGCTGGTCGGCGGCGGCACGCCGCTGTCGGTCTATGTGCATGTGCCGTTCTGCGAATCGGTCTGCTACTACTGCGCCTGCAACAAGGTCATCACCCGCCACCATGAGCGGGCCGGCGAGTATCTGCAGGCCCTGAGCACCGAGATGGACCTGACGCTGGCCCATCTGGGCCGTGCGCAGACCGTGTCGCAGCTGCATCTGGGTGGCGGCTCGCCGACCTTTCTGAGCGATGCCGAGCTGAGCCGGCTGATGCTGGATCTGCGCAGCCGCTTCAGGCGGGCGGCCGGCGCCGAGATCTCGATTGAGGTGGATCCGCGCACCGTTACCGAGCAGCGCCTGACGCATCTGCGCAGCCTGGGCTTCAACCGGCTGAGCTTCGGCGTGCAGGACTTCGATGCCGAGGTGCAGAAGGCGGTGCACCGCATCCAGAGCTTTGACAGCGTGGCCAGCCTGATGAGCCAGGCCCGCGCGCTGGGCTTCGAGTCGACCAATGTCGACCTGATTTACGGCCTGCCGCTGCAGACCCCCGAGTCTTTTGCCCGCACCGTTGCCCAGGTCGCGGCGCTGCGGCCCGACCGCATCGCGCTCTATGGCTACGCCCATCTGCCGCAGCGCTTCAAGCCGCAGCGCCGCATCGACATCGCCCAGCTGCCGCCGGCCGCCGACAAGCTGCACATGCTCTCGGGGGCGATCAGCGGTTTCATTGCCCAGGGCTACAGCTATATCGGCATGGACCATTTCGCCTTGCCGACCGACTCACTGGCGGTGGCCAAGCGCCAGGGGCGCCTGCACCGCAACTTCCAGGGTTACAGCACCCAGGCCGACTGCGATCTGATCGGGCTGGGCGTCTCGGCCATCGGCCGGGTCGGTGCCACCTACAGCCAGAACGCCAAGACCCTGCCCGAGTATTACGACGCGCTGCGCCAGGGCCAGCTGCCGGTGGTGCGCGGCCTGGCGCTGACGCGCGACGACCTGCTGCGCCGCGCGATGATCATGGCGCTGATGTGCCAGGGCCGGGTCGAGTTCGAGTCGATCGAACTGGCCCATTTGATCAAGGTGGGCGAATACTTCCGGCCCGAGCTGGAGCGGTTGGCCCCGCTGCAGCAGGCCGGCATGGTCACCANCAGGGCCGGGTCGAGTTCGAGTCGATCGAACTGGCCCATTTGATCAAGGTGGGCGAATACTTCCGGCCCGAGCTGGAGCGGTTGGCCCCGCTGCAGCAGGCCGGCATGGTCACCATCACACCGGACGCCATCGAGGTGACGGCGCTGGGCTGGTATTTTGTGCGGGCCGTCGCGATGGTGTTCGATCGCTATCTGCAGGCCGATCGCACAAGAGAGCGCTTTTCTAAGATCATCTGAGCATGGATGCAGCGCTTGCCGGCTCGGCCCTGCTGATGGGCCTGGCCGGATCTCCCCATTGCCTGGCGATGTGCGGCGCGGCCTGTGCCGGCCTGAGCGGCGGCGCGCCGCGCGCGATGGCCTCGTTCCAGCTCGGGCGCTGGCTCAGCTATGCGGCCGGCGGT